>JBKJSW010000440.1:0-13586 GCA_046595765.1 Ahniellaceae bacterium | reverse complement strand
TATCGATCGCCTGCTGGCCCCTGTTGAGCCTGGAGTTGCGCATGCCGTAGACGAAATACATCACGATCGCCGCCAGCACGTACCAGCCGAAGAACTGCAACACGCGCGCTTCAACCGTGAGGATCAAAGCGAAGCAGGCCACGATCCCGAGCGCCGGCAGCACCGGGTACAGCGGGACCTTGAAGCCACGCGGCAGTTCCGGATGCGAGCGGCGCAGCCAGATCACCGACAGGCAGACGATGCCGAACGCGGCCAGCGTGCCGACCGAGGTCATGTCACCGAGCGTGTTGATGTCGAAGAAGGCAGCGGCGCAGGCAGTGATCAGGCCGACGAGGATCGTGTTGACCCACGGCGTCTTGAAACGCGGGTGGATCCGGGCGAACACCTTGGGCAGCAGGCCATCGCTGGCCATCGTGTAGAAGATGCGCGTCTGGCCGTACATCAACACCAGTACCACGGACGTGAGGCCGACTATCGCGCCCACCTTGATGATCTTCGCGAACCACGACCACTGCGGACCGAGCGCATCGACGGCCACAGCGACCGGATCCGGCACATTGAGCATCTTGTAGTTGACGACCAGCGTCATCACGATCGACACGAGGATGTACAGGACCGTGCAGACCAGCAGCGAGCCGATGATGCCGATAGGCATGTCGCGTTTGGGATTGCGCGCTTCCTGCCCGGCGGTCGAGACTGCCTCGAAGCCGATGTAGGCGAAGAAAACGATCGACGCTGCGCGCAGGATCCCGCTCCAGCCGAACTCGCCGTCCTTGCCCGTTGGCTCCGGGATGAACGGATCCCAGTTGCTCTTGAGCGTGTCGAAGTGCTGGATCACGAACCAGCCAACCACCAGGATGAAGGCGACGATGACCGTCATCTTGATCGCGACGATGACGTTGTTGACCTTTGCGCTTTCGGACACGCCAACCACCAGCAAGCCCGAGAGCGCGGCGCAGATAATGAACGCCGGGAGATTGAACAGGGCCGTGACCGGGGCGCCGGCCGCGTTGAGCACGGCAACACCGTCGCGCATGATCGCGTGTCCCGCAGGGCCCGTGAGTTCGGGAGGTATCACGAGTCCGTAGTCGCCGAGCAGGCTCACCACGTAGCCGGACCAGCCCACGGCGACTACCGAGGCGGCGAGTCCGTATTCCAGCAGCAACAGGGCACCCATCACCCAGGCCGCGAATTCGCCGATGGTGGTGTAACTGTAGGTGTAGGCCGAGCCCGACACGGGCAGCGTCGATGACAGCTCGGCGTAGCAGAGTCCCGCCAGCGCGCAGACCAGGCCGGCGATCAGGAAGGAGAACAGCACCGCCGGTCCTGCGTGCAACGCAGCGGCGCTGCCCGTCCGCACGAAGATGCCTGCGCCAATGATGCATCCGATGCCGAGGAACACGAGGTTCCACGGACCCAGCGTGCGTTTCAACTCGCTGGTTTCTGTCTCGTACTGCACCTGCGCTACGGTTTTCCGCAACAGCATGCGGGACAGGAATCCCTTGCTCTGGGCAGTCGCCATGTTGTGTTGTCCTCGAAATGAAGTGGCCGGGTCGTCGAATCGGGCGTGGAAAAGCGACATCCCGCCAGTCCCGGCCGGATGCCAATCAATAGTCGGCGACCTTACCCGCGGCCTCGCCGTGGCACAAGGCGTGCGGCTGCTGCGCTACGCTGCGCCGCCGCAGGCTACGCCTGTGCGGCAAATGCCTTCCCCCGCACCGGCAATCCGTTACCCACCATGATGCAACCGCAGGCCTTCGATCTTGCCGCCGCGCTTTCGGATTTCGGTCGCCGCCACCCGCGACAGTTGCTGACTGTCGACGCGTTCCTGACGCTGCTGGTCGAACCCGAGAATGCGTTCTCGCGCGAGCGAAGGGACGGGCATTTCACCGGTTCGGCGCTCGTGATCGACCGCTCCGGCACGCGTGCGCTGCTCACCCACCATCGCAAGCTCGACCGCTGGCTGCAACTCGGCGGCCACGCCGATGGCGATCGCGATCTCGGTGCCGTCGCGCTGAAGGAGGCGATGGAGGAATCGGGTATCCCGGAGCTAACGCTTGAACCCGAACTGTTCGACATCGACGTGCACGATATTCCCGCGCGCGGCGTCGAGCCCGCGCATCGTCATTTCGATGCGCGCTTCGTGGTGCGTACTGGCGCGGACGAGGTATTCATCGTGGGCGACGAATCGCACGACCTCGCCTGGTGGCGGATCGAGGACCTGATCGGCGATCCGCGCATCGACGCGTCGCTGCAGCGCATGGCGCGACGATGGCTGGATCGGAGGACGCTGACGCAAGCGACCGCGGCCGTCGCGGCAGCTGTTCGCTTGTAGGAGCCACGAGGCGCGAAGCGGTTCCCGCGAGTTCGGCCCTGTCAAATCGTAGGCCGGGTCGCTGCGCGAACCGAACTGCCAGAGCCCGGCACTCTAAGTGTGGCGGCGCTCATCCAGCAACCGCATCACCGGCGTCGCGGTCAGGCCGTGCACGACGATGGACAGCAGCACGACCAGGCCGACCGTGGCCCAGAGTTCACGCGCCTGCACGATCTCGGCATGGTTGATCGCAAACGCAACGTAGTAGATCGAGCCGATACCACGCACGCCGAATACACTGATCGCCATGCGCTCGCGATTCGTGAGCGACGTTCCCGCCAGCGACAGCCACGCCGTGATCGGTCGCACGCCGAAGACAAACACCACGGCGAATGCGGCGCCGCCCAGCGTGAGTTGCCCGAGCAGGCCGTGCGCGTACGCGCCGCCCAGCAACACCAGCAGCACGGCGACGAGCAGTCGCTCGCACTGTGCCGAGAACTCCTCGAGCGACTTGTGATACTCGTGGTCGCGCTCATAGTGGCGGATCGCCAGCGCAGCGATGAACACCGCGAGGAAGCCGTAACCGCCAACGAGTTCGGTGATGCCGTAGACCGCCAGCGCAATGGCCAGCGAGGCGGCGCCGTCGCCGACCGCGGCGGGACGCTCTGGCGAGGATTGCCGGAACAGAAACCACATGCCGGCCCAGCCCAGTGCCCAGCCGAGAGCCGCTCCCACCAAGGTGCGCAACACGAGGTCGCGCCACCACCAGTTCGCCATCCAGTCGAAGCCGGGGACCAGCGTGGTGCTCATCGCGATCGCCGCCCAGACAAACGGGAACGCCAGGCCGTCGTTGAAACCAGCCTCGGTACTCAGCGCCATCCGCACCGGGTCTTCGCCGCCTTCGTGCGGCGCACCCACCTGCACGTCGGCTGCAAGCACCGGGTCGGTCGGGGCCAGGACTGCGCCCAGCAGCACCGAGGTCGCAAGCACGAAGCCGCCGAGCCAGTACCCGAGCACTGCGCCGAGCGCGATGGCGAGCGGCATGGCGATGCCGAGCAGGCGCCACGTCACGCTCCAGCGCCGCCATCCGAATGGCGTGTCGATGCGCAGACCGACGCTCATGAGCGCGACGAGCGCGACGAGTTCAGTGAGTTTTTCCGTCAGCACCGGCGCAAGGAACGGATCCGGATACGGCAGCGGTAGTGACCACGGCAACGCATACAGGACGAAGCCGAGGGCGACGTACACGATGGGGAACGACAACACGTGCCGACGGAGCCGGTGCGGGAGCCACGCGGCTCCGAGCAATACGACGCCGAGCATCGCCAGCGACAATGCATAGGGATTACGCACGACCACGTCATCCATCCCGCGAACCCCGCCATCTGCCTCGTTGCACGAGGGGTGGAGTTTCACGCCCGTCGTCGGAACGGGACTGAAACAGGGAGCGGGGTCGCACGCGAAACCCACCGGTGCGGCGACGCCGGCGCGGCGTCGACGCAATCGCGCCGACGCCTGCGTGGATCACCAGTCCATCGTGGCGGATAACAGATACGTGCGGCCGGGCAGCCGGTAGAACTGGGCGTCGCCGATTTCGCTTTCCGCCACCGCGTCGCGACGGTCGGTAAGGTTGTACCCGTCGAGCCGGAGCTGCCAGCGGTCGAAGTGGTAGCCAATGCCGGCGTCCACGGTGTTGTACGACTCAGCGACGGAAGTGTTGCCCTTGTTGAGGAAGCGGTCGCCGGTGTAATTCACGACCACAGAGCCGTTGAATCCCGTTGCGGGCGCGTAGACGATGCCCAGCGAACCGAGGTTTTCCGGCGACAGTTCCAGTCGGTTGCCACCGAGTTGCTGGATCGAGCCGTTGGGCCGCAGCCTGCCGTAATCGACGAAGCGGGCGTCGTGGTAAGCCCAACTTCCCGCGATGCGGAGCGCGTCGGTGACGTTATAGCTGGCTTCGAACTCTGCGCCCTTGAATCGCTCGGTGCCGGCGTTCGCGAGCGCCGGAAGGCCGCCCACGTTCTCGCGGATCACGAGATTCGAGAAGTTCATGTGGAAATACGACGCCTCCCACTCGAAGCGGCCATCAAGAAGCCGCCCCTTGAATCCGAATTCGGTGCTGTGCGCAGTCTCGGGCTCGAGAATGTCACCTTCGGCTTCCGGGCCGAAATCCACCGCTGCCGGCTTGTAGGCGTTGCGATAGTCGGCAAACACCGTGAGCAGGTCGCCGCCTTCCTGCCAGAGGGCATAGCTCGCGCCGAGCACGCCCGTCACGCGGGACTTGTTGCGCGTGTCGGAACTCGTCTCTGCCGGTGAGCCCGGCGTGGCATGGAAATCCACCACGCGGCCATTCCGCGATTCGTGCGTGCGGTTGAAACGCAGGCCCGCCGTGATGTCGAGGCGGTCGATCGGATGCCAATCGGCCTGCACGTACACGCCACCGAAGCTGCGACGATCGGTCAGGTCGGTCGCCTCATCGATGGCGAGGCTGTGGGAGTCCGGCGCGTTGGAGCCATCCGGCAGCACCGCGTATTCGAAGTTCTCCGACTGCTGGCTCCCGCGGCCGTACAACCAGTCCAGCCCGAAGATCACGCTCAGCGTTTCGCTCGGTCGGGTCGACACGAAAGTGTCGAAATAGGCATCGGTCTTGTCGACTTCCTGGCGATAGCCGTCCGCATTCACGGTAACGCCGTCCCCCGCGAAACCTTCGCGCAGGAAACCGCGCGTGTTGTCGCCGCTCGTGCGCGCCGCGGAGAAAGTCGTGACCCATTGGCCGAAGGACAGCGGCCGGTCGAAACCGGCGTTGAACTGGAAGCGCGTCTCGTCCTGTCGTGCGTCGTCAGGGTTGTGGTTGGCATCGAGCGGAACGCGACCGGAGAGCACGCTGCCCTCGCGCGGATGCGGGCTGTAGGGTTCCTGGTCGAGTGAGGTCGCATCGAAATCAAAATGGACATTGCCCGAATCGAGTGCCGCGGCAGCGCGATAGAGGAGATGCACGCGATCAACGCCGGAACGGTCCTGGCTGAATTCGTTCGTCTCCGCATTCGCGGTGATGGACTGATGGAAAATTCCCGCATCGCCGAGATCCGTGCTCACGGCGGCGCGCGCAGTGCCGCGAGTGCCGCCGGACAGCGTGACGCGTGATGGCGTTGCGCCGGCCGCGTAGTGGATCACGTGGATCACGCCCACGAACGACGTTGCACCGTACACCACGGGCGCCGCGCCGCGCAGCACCTCGATGCGCTCGACGTTGTTGAGATCGAGCGTGGTCAATGCCGGATTGAATGCGCCGCCGTAGGGAATACCATCGACGACGAGGAGGAAGGCGTCGAACTCCTTGAGGCCCCACAGCCCCGGCACCGACCCTGCCGGGCCGGCGTCGCCGCCCGGCGAGATTTCGACGCCCGCGACCAGCGACAGCGCGGTGCGCAGGTCATTGGCACCGCGTGTGCGCATGTCGTCGCCGTCGACGACCGTGATCATCGAGGCGGTGGTGTCGATCGATTCCGGCATCTTGCCCGTGGTCACTTCGACGCGCGGCAACAGGTGTCCGGGCGCGTCCTGCGCGGTCGCGGCGGAGGCGGCGAGCGTGAGTGCGATCGCCGCGGCGATGACGCGGGAATTCAAGGCGTGGGGCATCGTGTTTTCCTGGATTTGAAAGGCCGAGCCCCGGCCAGGGCGACTCCCCACTGTAGGCAGGCAGCGAAATGGCGGTAACCGCCGCAAGTCGCATGCGCGCGTCCGCCTGCAGGATGGTTCGCACATCGGGCATCCCTGTGCTGAAGACAGTGCATCGATCCTCCCGGCGCGATCGGCAGCCGCCGTTTCGAGCAGCCTGCGCCTACACTGTCCGGCCTGCCGCAGCACCACTCCGTATGCGTATTCGCAGCCTGATTTCCAAGCTGGCGCTGTTCTACGTGGCGCTGTCGCTGCTGGCGCTGCTGCTGGTGAAGTCGACGGTCCTGTGGCTCGAATTCCGCGAACTCGAGGACGAACTTCGCCGCGGCGAACTCGCCGCCGCGGTGACCGACGCTGCCGAAGACGTGCAGGCGCGATGGGCAGGCATGCCGCGTCCCACGCCGGCCGAACTCGCACGCGTGCTGGAGTCGATGCTGCTGCGTCTAGAAGAACCGCACGCCCTCGGCCACGGCAAGTCGGCCAAGGTGCTGATGGAGCTGTCGGACGAACCCCTCGCTGCGCGCATCGTGGATCGCAATGGGCACAGCCTGGGCACGGCTCCCGCTTCGCCGGGCTGGATGGTCGACGGCATGGGGCGGGACGACGTGGGCTGGAGTCGGCTGCGCGGTGCGCACGCCGCGCAGCTCTTGCAGGCGTCGGAGTCGTCCGAACTGGAGCGACGCTATGCGGTGCCACTGCGCGCAGCCGGTGGCGAGGTCACAGGGGCGGTGCTGGTCGAGCTTCGATTGCCGGTGCCATGGCGTCGACTCGGACTGAGCAGCGGCCTCGAATGGCGGATCCTGCTTTCGTACCTGCTGGTTTTCAGCGTGGGGTCCGGCTTTTTCCTCTCGCGCTATGTGACGGCGCGGCTCAATCGCATCGTCTCGGCGACGGGCGCCTGGCGTCGCGGCGATTTTTCGTCGCCGATAGCGGATGCGTCGAACGACGAACTCGGCCGCCTCGCAGGCGAACTCGACCGTATGGCCGACGATCTGCATGAACTGGTGCTGGCGCGCGCGCGACTCGCATCCCTGGAGGAGCGCCAGAAGCTCGCGCGTGACCTGCACGACACGGTGAAGCAGAAGGCGTTCGCGCTCAACATGCAGCTCGCCACTGCCACGCGACTGCTGGCCGATGCCGCATCACCCCTCGGCACCCGTATCGAGGAAGCGCGCCGGATCGCGGAGGAAATCCAGAGCGAGCTGGTGCACATCCTCGACGAAATGCGCTCGCCAGGATCGTCGCTGCCCCTCGCGCAACGACTTGAGACCAGCACGCGGGATTTTGCGCGGCGGAGCGGCATCGTGGCAGACGCGGCGATCGCCGCCGCGTCTGACGTACCCGGCAAGTACCATGAAGCGCTGGTGCGCATCGTCGATGAAGCCCTCGCGAACGCGCTGCGCCACAGCGGCGCGACGCATCTCGCGCTGCGGCTGCAGCGCGTCGGTGGCGGCTTCGAGCTGGTCATCAGTGACGACGGTCGTGGCGGCGCTGCCACCGTCGGCAATGGCATGGGAATACGCAACATGCGCGAGCGCGCGGCGACGCTGCCGTTTGGCAGATTCGAGCTCGACCAACCGCTGGGCCGGGGCACGTGTGTGCGGGTCGTCTGGTCCGGCGACGATGCCGATGCGGACGTGGACTCGGACGGGAACAGAGCGCGGTGAGCATCCGCATCGTGCTGGCGGACGACCACGTGCTGGTGCGACAGGGCATCCGCGCCTACCTGGAGACGGAGCCGGGCCTCGTGGTGGTGGGCGAGGCGGCCAACAGCGAGGAAGCCGGAATTCTTTGCGCGGCGCAGCGGCCGGACGTCGCGCTGGTCGACATGGTGATGCCGGGAGGCGGCGGGGTCGCGGCGACGCGTGCGAT
This sequence comes from Ahniellaceae bacterium, assembly GCA_046595765.1. Taxonomy (GTDB): domain Bacteria; phylum Pseudomonadota; class Gammaproteobacteria; order Xanthomonadales; family Ahniellaceae; genus JBBQNY01. The sequence goes on along the minus strand of JBKJSW010000440.1, from coordinate 5,722 downwards.
CAAGGCTGCGAGCCCGGAAACCGCGGTGGTGATCCTGAGTTCCTTCGAAGACGACACGGAGGTGCTGGCCGTCATCCGCGCCGGCGCGCTGTCCTACCTGCTCAAGGATGTCGCTGCCGAGGAACTGGTCGTCGCGCTGCGCTGCGCGGCACGCAACGAGTCCGTCCTGCACCCGCGCATTGCGGCGCGCGTGGTGAACGCGCTGCGCGACGCCGTGACGTCAGCGGGCGACGATGCCCTCAGCGAACGGGAGCGGGAAGTATTGCTGTTGATTGCCGAAGGCATGAGCAATCTGGAGATCGCGGCGCGCCTGTCGATCGGCGAAAAGACGGTGAAGACGCACGTCGGCAACATCCTGTCGAAACTCGGCCTCGATGGACGGACGCAGGCCGCCGTGTACGCCTGGCGTCGGGGCCTCGTCGCCTCGGGCTGAAGCAGGGCAATACCGCGCGCAGGCAGCGTCCACGCAGCAGGCGCGGACCGCAGCAAACCTAATCGGCGCGTCCGGCGAATTCGCCGGTCAGGGTGCTGACCAGCACGCGCTCGCCGTTGCGGATGTACTCGGGCACCTGGATCTCGATGCCGGTGGCGAGTCGCGCCGGCTTGGGCCGCTTGGTTGCGGTGCCGCCCCGGAGCTCGGGTGGCGTCTCGACCACCTCGATCGCCACGCTGCTCGGCAGCTGCAATCCGACCGGCAGGTCGTCGATCACCTGCACGAAGCATCCCGCGAGTCCGTCGGTGATGTAGCCGGACGCATCGCCGACGACGTCGGCGTCGAGCGCGTAGGAGGTGTAGTCCTCGTCGTCGAGGAACACGAACGCATCGCCGTCCTTGTACGAGAACGTCGCGGCACGGCGCAGCAACTCGACTTCCTTCAGATCGTCTTCCGCGCGCAGGCTGAGGTCGAGCTTGTTGCCGCCGGGCACGCTGTACATCGTGAACCGGTAGGTGATGTTGCCGCCGCGCGCCGAAGGCGAACTGCGCTCGACGTCGCGTATCTGGAACACGCGGCCATTGTGTTCCACCACGTTGCCGCGTTTGACGTCATAAGCCTTCATCGAATTTCCGCTTTCCTGGTGGGTTCATCGCGCGCGCGGCGCGCATCGGGTGCGCTCGGAATCCTCCGCGACACCGCTGGCGGCGATTATAGGCAGTCGCAGGCCTTGCCGCCCCGCAGCGCCGGCCGATGCCGATGCGGAACGCTACTCCGCGGACCACACCAGGTTGAGTCCGATCGAACGCTCCTGCGCGAGTGCTGACAGCACGTCCGCGGTCGCAAAATAGTCCTCGTTGAACGCATTGCGGACGAACAGCTGGACGTCCCAGGCGGGATCAAGATGCCACGTCAGGTCGAGATCCACGATGTCCACGGCATCGCGCACGATCTCTTCGAATCCGGGATGGTCCATTCGCCAGCGGTGGCTGTAGAACGCGCCGAGCGTGAGAGTCGAGAAATCGTATTTCGCTTCGAGCGACAGGGTCAGCGGTGGCGAGCCATACAAGGGGTTGCCCGACGACTCGTCCTTGCTGCGCACCAGGGTGCCGGTCGCGCGCAACGAAAGACGTTCGGTCGGCGTCCAGCCCACGGCGCCTTCCACGCCGTGCAGGTTCGCATCGGCGACGTTGGTGTAGCCGTTGACGCCGGGCGCGACGGCGAAAAGCTGTATGAGGCCGTCTACATCGGTGCGCCACGCGTGGATCTCCGTATCCCAGTCGCCGGCGCGCCACGCGAAGCCGAGGTCGGCGCCGAGCGAATGCTCGGAGCGCAGGTCGGGATTGCCGACGATCTCGCCCTGTGGCGTAACGCCGCTGAAGAAGCGCTCCTCGAGCGTCGCGAACCGGTAGCCCGACGACAAGCTCAGCGTCCAGCGCATCGATTCGTTCGGCGTCCAGATTGCGCCGGCGCTGAAGGCGCTGTCGGAATCGCCGGGATCCGCGCCGGCCTGCTTCTGGTCGACCGTGCTGAAGCGCGCCCCGACCTCCATCGCGAAGCCATCGGTGATTTGCCAGTCGGTGAGGCCGAACAGCGACCATGCGTCCTCGATTGCGTCGCGCAGGCTGTAGGTGCGCGCGTCGAGCCTGCCCCGCGCGTCGAAACCGTTGACGTTGCGGCGCCCGAGGAACTCGACACCCACGTTGTTGCGGAAGTCGCCGATCGTGAACGTCTGTTGCACGGTCGTGCCGATGTCCGTGCTCTCGATATACGCGAAGGTGTCCGGCGTGCCGGGACGCTGGTTGTAGGTGAGCAGCGACTGGTCGTGCCCATGCACATTGGCCTCGAAACCGTTGTCGTGGCGGAGATGCAGGCGGCCGAGCACGTGCTCGTCCTCGGGATACGTCGTATCGCGCACCGGATAGCGACTGTTGGACTTGCCGATGTCCTGGGTCTTCGAAGGCAGCAGCAGCGCGTCGAACGCGAAAGGGCCGAACTGCGCGCGGTACTGGAGGCTCGCGCTGTCGCGCTCGAAACTCGTGTTGAGCGGCGTGCCGTTGGCCGACTCGCTGTCGCCGGCCTGGTGACGGGCGGCCGCGATGGAGAACGATTCGTTGCCGATGCCGGCCATCAACTGGTATTCATCCCCCGAGTTCGCATAGCCGGCCATGGCGGTGGCTGCGTCGAACCAGCGCGGCTCGATCGAGATCGCGCCGCCGAGCGCGCCCGGGCCGAAGTGCACGGTCGAGGGACCCCGCGTCACGTTGATTTCGCCAAGCAGCGACGGTTCAACGAACGCCACTGGCACGCCTGCACGCCGCTGCGCCGTGATCGGCGTGCCACCGACGAGGATGAGGATGCCGTTGCCGCCGCTGCCGCGGATGGAGAATGTTTCGAAGATGCCGTTTTGTCCGGTGGCGCCGATGCCCGGCACGCGCGTGATGAGGTCCTGGAAATCGGCCGGCGAACCGATCGCGTCCTGCCAGTGGATCAATTCCGTGGCGAGTACCGAGGGCCAGTCCGCGGCGGTGCCCTTGGCGGTCACGGTGATCTCGTCGATCAGGTACGGATCGTTGGAGCGTGCTGCGGCTCCGGTGTCGCCTGCGCGACTCGCAACGTCGTCGAGCGACGCGAAGGCGTCCTGGGCCGTGGCGGGCGAGGGCGCGCACAGCGCGAAGGCGAGCGCTGCGGCTAGCAGCGTGCGGGGACCCGGATCTGACATGGAGCGTTCCCCAGACTAGCGTGCGCCGACGAAGTTCGACGCCTGAGGGACTCTATGGACCGGATGCCCAGTCGGCATCCGCCTCGAGCATGATGTATCGAGAGGCGAACTGGTGTAGGCAGCTCTGGCGGGTGTGCTGACTCGGACACCCGTTGCGGAAGCCGGTGTCTGGCGCCATGCGATCATGCGCTTGGCTTGAGGAAAGGAATGTCGTGCGCGGACTTCGAGTGCAGCTCGCGCTTTTTTACCTGGCACTGTCGATACCTGCGCTGATGCTCATCGAACACGTGAGCCTCGCGTTCGAGTTCGAACGCTGCCTCGAGCAACTCGATGATGGCCGCATCCAGCGCGTGCTCGAGGCCGAGGCCAGCGCTCTTTCGCAAGCACTGCGAGTCGACGCCAGCGAGATCGAGATCGAACTGCGGCTGCAGCGCCTCGTGCTGCAGCTCGAGCGTCCGCGCGAAAGCCTCGGCACGGCTGCCGCGTACGTGCTGCTGGAGCTCGCCGAACATCCATTCCACGCCGCCGTCGTCAGCGACGGCCGCGAGGAGCAGGTGGCGGGCGGCGAAATTTCGCGCGATCCGGACTTCGTGCATCGACACTGGTCCGCGCCGTTGCAGTCGTCCACCGTACGCGTCGGCGGACGCGCCGCGGTTCCATCGCAGTTGACGCTGGATCTGTCCGTGCCTTCGCCGTGGCGGCGTTTCGGCGACCGCCCGAGTTTCGAGTGGCCCATCGCAGTGTCCTATCTCGTTCTGTTCCTGCTCGGTTCGGCGTGGTTCCTGCGGCGGCGCGTGCTGGTGCGGATCGGACGCATGGGCGAGGCCGCACGCGCGTGGGCCGGTGGCGATTTTTCCTCGGACATCGCTGACCGGGGTCGCGACGAACTCGGCCTGCTCGCCGGCGACCTCGACCGCATGGCGGCCGACCTCAAGGCGCTGGTCAACGCGCGCGCGCAGCTCGCCACGCTGGAAGAACGCCGCCGTCTGGCGCGCGACCTGCACGACACCGTGAAGCAGAAAGTGTTCGCGCTGTCGCTGCAACTCGCCGCCGCGCGCGAAGGCGCCGCCGATTCCGAACGTTCCGGCCAGCGCTTGCTCGAAGCCATCACGCTGGTGGAGGAAATCCAGCGCGAACTGTCCGACCAGTTGCGCGAACTCAGCGAGGTCGCCGGCGCGGCGGAGGACCTGGTGCCTGCACTCGAACGCCGATTGGCGGATTTCGAACGACGCAGCGGCTGCGCGATTCGGCACGATCTTCCGGCGAGTCTCGAGGTGCCGCCCACCCAGGCCGAAACCGTATTGCGCATCGTCGACGAGGCGCTCGCGAACGTGCTTCGCCACGCGGCGGCCACGCGCATCGACGTGATGCTCGCGACGCGCAACGGCGACGTCGAGCTGGCGATCTGCGACGACGGCCGCGGCGGCGTGCGCGAGTCGTCCGCCGGGATGGGATTGTCCAACATGCGCCATCGCACGGCGACGCTGGTCGGCGGTACGCTGTCGTTCGAGCCGCGGTCCACCGGCGGTACCTGCGTCCGGCTGGTGTTCGATGCGCCGCTGCCACCGGACCGCGCGTGACTTCCCTCTGGAATCCTGCATGAGCATCCGCGTACTGCTCGTCGACGATCATGCCGTGGTTCGGCAGGGACTGCGCGCCTACCTCGAACTGCAGTCCGACATCGAGGTGTGCGGCGAAGCCGCCGGCGCCGAGCACGCGACGACGCTGGCTGCGCGGCTGCTGCCGGATGTCGCACTCGTGGACCTGGTGATGCCCGGTATCGACGGCGTGGAAGCCACGCGCAGGATCCTCGCCGCCAGCCCGGCGACGCGCGTCGTGATTCTCACCTCGAGCACCGACACCGCAAGCGTGCGGCCCGCGGTCGAAGCGGGCGCGACCAGCTACCAACTCAAGGAAGTGGGCGGGCCGGAACTGGTGGAAAGCGTGCGCCGTGCGTCACGCGGCGAGTCGACATTGCACCCGCGCATCGCGGCCGGACTGGTGCAGGCCATCCGCGCGGAGGCCGCGGTTGGGCCGCTGGCCCAGCTCAGCGTGCGCGAACGCGAAGTGCTGCTGCTCATCGCGGAAGGCTTGTCGAACCAGGCGATCGCCGAGCGCCTGCAGATCGGCGAACCGACGGTCAAGTCGCATGTCGGCAACGTGTTGTCGAAACTCGACCTGGGCGACCGAACTCAGGCCGCGGTATGGGCCTGGCGCCAGAAACTCATGCAGCACGGCTGACGTCGTTACTTCGGCGCGAGTCGCACTGCGCCATCGAGACGGATGGTTTCGCCGTTGACGTAGCGATTGGTGAGCACGAACGCGACCGCGTCGGCGAACTCGTCCGGCCGGCCCAGGCGAGACGGAAAAGGGATTGAGGCCGACAACGACTGCTGCACGGATTCGGGCATGCCGTCGACCATCGGCGTCCAGAAGATTCCAGGCGCGATCGTCGCGACGCGAATGCCGAAGCGCGCCAACTCGCGCGCCATCGGCAAAGTCATGCCCACTACGCCGCCCTTCGACGCGGAGTACGCAGCCTGGCCGATCTGGCCGTCGTACGCCGC
>JBKJSW010000248.1:0-3756 GCA_046595765.1 Ahniellaceae bacterium | reverse complement strand
AAGGCGCCGATGACGACCGCTTCCCGATCTATCCGCAGCGTCTGGTCGCCGACATCCGCAAGGTGCTGGGGCCGCAGGACATCCTCTGCCTCGACAACGGCATGTACAAGATCTGGTCCGCGCGCTACTACCGCTGCAGCGATCCGAACACGCTGCTGCTCGACAACGCGCTGGCGACGATGGGCGCGGGCCTGCCATCGGGCATGGCTGCGAAGATCGTGCATCCCGACCGCAAAGTCGTTGCACTCGCCGGCGACGGCGGCTTCATGATGAATTCGCAGGAAATCGAGACCGCCGTCCGGCTCGGCCTGAACATGACGATGATCGTGCTGGTCGACAACGCCTACGGCATGATCAAGTGGAAGCAGGCCAACATGAATTTCCCGAATTACGGGATGGACATGGGCAACCCGGACTTCGTGAAATACGCGGAGAGCTACGGCGCACGCGGCTATCGGCCCTCCTCCGCCGCGGAGTTCATCCCCCTGCTGCAGAAGTCCCTCGAACAGCCTGGGTTCGACCTCATCGAGGTCCCGATCGACTACTCCGACAACGACCGCATACTCAACCGCGAGATCAAGGAATTGAGCGCGCAGGTATGACGCGGGCGACTACGGATCGGAGAACGACGTGCTGAAAGAAAAATATCCGTACTACCTCGCGTCCGAGGCCGTGTACGCAAATGCCGACCTGGAAGTGACCGACAAGTTCTCGGGCGAGGTCGCGACGCGCGTGGCGCTGGCCGACGCCAAGGCGATCGACGCTGGCATCGCGGCGGCGGTCGCCTCGCAGGGGGCGATGGCCGAGTTCCAGCCATTTCGCCGGCAGGCGGTACTCAATCATTGTGTCGATCGCTTCACCGAGCGTGCCGAGGAGCTGGCGTTGGCGCTCTGCATCGAGGCGGGAAAGCCCATCAAGGATTCGCGCGGCGAAGTTTCGCGGCTGATCGACACTTTTCGTGTCGGCGCCGAGGAATCGGTGCGGATCGGCGGCGAGGTGATGAACCTCGAAATCTCGCAGCGTGCGCAGGGCTATCGTGGCATGTGGAAGCGCGTGCCGATCGGCCCCTGTTCGCTTATCTCCCCGTTCAACTTCCCACTCAACCTTGCGGCCCACAAAATCGCGCCGGCGATCGCAGCGGGATGCACCTGGGTCATGAAACCCGCGTCGCGCACGCCCATCGGCGCCTTGATGATGGGTGAGGCCCTTGCGGAGACCGACTTGCCGAAAGGAGCGTTCTCGATCCTGCCGGCGCACCGCGACGGCGCCGACCTCTTCACCATGGACGATCGTCTAAAGCTGTTGTCGTTCACGGGCTCCCCGAGTGTCGGCTGGGAGCTCAAGGCCAAGGCCGGGCGCAAGAAAGTGGTACTGGAACTCGGCGGCAATGCCGCTTGCCTCGTCGATGCGGACCAGCGCGATCGACTGGACCACGTCGTCGAGCGCCTCGTGTTCGGCGCGTTCTACCAGTCCGGGCAAAGCTGCATCAGCGTGCAGCGCATCCTCGTGCACGACGAGCTGTACGAGGAGCTCAAGCGCCGCTTCGTCAAGGCCGTCCAGGCGCTCAAGATGGGGGACCCGCGCAAGGAAGAAACATTCATCGGACCGATGATTTCCGAAGGCGAGGCCCGGCGCCTCTCCGGCTGGATTGAGGCGGCGGTCGCCGGCGGCGCCAGCCTGCTTTGCGGCGGCAAACGCGAGGGCGCGATGCTCGAAGCCAGCGTGCTGGAAAACGTTCCTGACAACGTCGAACTGGCGTGCGAGGAAGCGTTCGGACCAGCCGTGGTCCTGTCGCGCTACCGCGATTTCGAGGAAGCACTCAGGACCATCAACGCCAGCAAGTTCGGATTGCAGGCCGGGCTTTTCACCGATGACATACACAAGGCTATGCGGGCCTGGGACGTGCTCGAGGTCGGAGGCGTGGTCATCGGCGACGTGCCCAGCTGGCGTGTGGACAACATGCCCTATGGCGGCGTCAAGGATTCGGGGCTGGGTCGGGAGGGTGTCCGATTCGCCATCGAAGACATGACCGAGATCCGCCTGCTGGTGGTACGCGACCGCTGATCGCAAAGCTCAGGTCGGCAGCGAGCGGTGGTTGCCACTGACTCGGTCGATGTCATGGTCGCCGGGACGATAGATGATGGCGCGATTGCCGCCATCGTGCTTGGCGCGGTACAGCGCTCGATCCGCGCATTCACGCAAAATCGTCGGGTCGCGCCCATGTTCCGGAAACAGGGCGATGCCTACGCTCGCACGCACGCCGATCGCGTGGTCCTCGACCACCACGGCCTGCGCGATGGCGGCGAGCAGTCGTGTCGCGGTCGCCTCGACTTCGGCCCGGCATTGCGGCTCGGAGTTCGTGTGCAACATCAGGAATTCGTCACCACCGATGCGCGCCAGGAAATCACCGGGCCTGATTGCCGCGCGCATGCGCGCGGCAATGACCCGCAGCACCTCGTCGCCGATACGGTGTCCGAGCAGGTCGTTGACCGGCTTGAAGTCGTCGAAGTCGATGAGCACGATCGCGCCGCAACGCACCCGTTCGTTGAGCTGGTCCAGCGAGTCGCGAAGCTGCCACTGCACGTGCCGGCGATTGGGCAGGCGCGTCAGCGGATCACTCATCGCAAGTTCGCGGATCGCCACTCGATCGGATGCGATGCGATAGCCGAGCAAGGCGAACAACAGACTCACCACCACCCCGAGCAAAGGCAGCAGCGGCGCGGCCAGCAGGTGCACGCTGTTCCATCCCGCCTTCGGCTGCGCGACGAGCACCCAGGATCCTCCCGGCACATTGACCGTGACCGCAACCCGCGGCGCGTCGAACAGTTCCCGGCGACCATGGAAGATTTCCCCATCGGCCCCGCCGCCATCGCGTCCCCTGATTGCAACGTCATAGCCGTGCTGGACCTGGCTCACACCCGAGCGATCCAGCATCGCCTGGTAATCGATCACGAGCACGGCCATGCCCCAGTAGCGCGACTCCTTGCCGCCGTCGACGGCTGGCAACAGAACGGGGGAGCGGCTGGCAAGGCCGACGCCGCCCTGCACGAGGTTGATCGGACCCGCGAGCATGGTGCGGCGTTCGCGGCGCACTCGCTGCACCAGAGCGCTCTGGCCGGAACGTTTGGACAGGTCGACACCGATGACGCCGGTGTTGCCTGCGACCGGATGCACGAAACTCACGATGTCCTGCGGGGCCAACGCCAGGTTGCGAAAGGCAGGGTCGCCGCCGATGAGGCGCGACGCGAAGCGCTCGAGGTCGGCGCCTGCGATGTCCGGCTGGATTTCGACTAGCCCAGCGAGCGCTTCGCTACGCGCCGCAAGCAAATTCAGGTAGCGCTCGAGCGAGAGCGCGAGCGAATTCGCGACCTCACGGGTCTGCATTTCCGCGGCCCGGTCCGATCGCCGCTGCTGCACCAGCAACAAGGCCAGCGTGAAGCCGATGCCCAGCAGTCCGATGGTCGCCGCGACGATGAGCGGTGCAACGGTGCGCCCGCGGGCATAGCCTTCATCACGGCGCATCGATACGGTTTCCATAGCTCTTGCGCGACTCTCGCATACTGACTCAAGGCCGCGTTCACGGGCCGTGACGAACCCCGTGCCCTGCGCCGGGTCCGCGCTCGCATCGCCCCATGCCATTGCGTTCGGACCTTCGCGGGTGCACTCTCGGATGAACATTCGCGGTCAACGGTCGTGGCAATGGAAACCCCGGAGGCGTCCCTGCCGCGTCTGTCGCCGGCAACTGCTCCGGCAACA
>JBKJSW010000118.1:0-5322 GCA_046595765.1 Ahniellaceae bacterium | reverse complement strand
GGATCGGTGAGGCGGTGGGCCAGCGCGCCGTCGTCGGTCAGGAGCATGAGGCCCTCGCTGTCGGTGTCGAGGCGGCCGGCGGGGTACACGTGCGGAACGTCGATGTAGTCCGCCAGCGTGGGCCGCCCTTCGCGATCGGTGAACTGGCACAGCACGCCGTACGGCTTGTTGAACGCAATTGTCACCATGCCCTGGCCAGTCCTGCGCAGCTCCGCGCCGGGCGGCGACGCGGGCGCGCTGCGTGGCATGCGGTCATCCGCGCGCAGGCTTCACGAACTTGAGCGTCATGCGGTCGGATTCGCCGATGGCCATGTACTTCGCCGGGTCCTCGCCTTCCGACACGCGCAGGCCCGGTGGCAGCGTCCACACGCCATTCTTGTAGTCGCGCGTGTCTTTCGGGTTCGCATTGATCTCGCTGCGGTCGACCAGCTCGAAGCCCGCGTCCGTCGCGAGCTTGATGACGTAGGCCTCGGTGATGTAACCGCTCTCGGCGCTGACCGCGGGATCGGTGCCTGGCGCCGCACGATGTTCCACGACGCCGAGCACGCCATTGGGCTTCAGCACGTCGAAGAACGACTTGAACATCGCCGCGTCGCTGCCCGCAGCCGTCCAGTTGTGCACATTGCGGAAGGTGAGCACGCGATCGACCGAGGCCGGTGAGCCGAGCACGGGCGCCGACACCGAGGTCTCGACCACGCGCACGCGGTCGTAGACCTGTGGGTTGGCCGCCAGCTTGGCGCGATACTCGGCATTGCTCTTGGCGTAGTAGTCACGCGTGCCGGGCTTGGCGGCACTGGCTGGTGCGAACAGTTGCGCCACGAGCGTGCCGTTTGCGCGCAGGTACGGCGCCAGCACTTCCGTGTACCAGCCGCCCCCCGGCGTGACCTCGACCACCGTCTGCTGCGGCTGCACATCGAAGAAAGCGAGGGTCTCGACCGGGTGCCGGTACGCGTCGCGTGCGCGGTTGGCCGCGCTGCGATGCGACAGCGCCAGGACCTCGACGATCGCCAGGCTGCTGCCGATGTGCGGTGCGACCGGCTCCGGCGCGCTGCGGCGTTCGACATCGGCCATCACCGCGTCGTCAGCAGACTTGCCCCGGTCGGCCGATCCTGGCCCGTTACCCATCGCGCACGCGCCGATGAGCGCGGTCGCCACCACCAGGACAAGGATCTTGCGCATCGCGACTCTCCGTACGTGGAAAAAGGCGGCCAGTTTAAGCGCATCGCAATCGCGGCGGCCTGAACCGCGGTGCGGAGGCCGGCGGCGAGCGGGACTAGAATGTCCGTCCAGCGCGCAGGAACGAAGTCCATGGCCGAGTCCGCGACGCCGCAACGCGTCGAACACCAGTTGACCGACAAGGGTTACGTACCGGTCTACGCGACCGGCATCGTCGAGCAGCCGTGGTCGACATACACCGATGTCGACCATCGCGTCTGGTCGGAGTTGTACGCGCGCCAGCGCGAAGTGCTCGCAGGGCGCGCGTGTTCAGAGTTCATCGACAACCAGGCGCGCATGGGCATGACGCCGGCGCGCATCCCGAAGTTCGAGGATTTGAATCGCGCGCTCAAGCCGGCCACCGGATGGGAAGTCATTGGCGTGGAAGGGCTGCTGCCCGAACTCGTGTTCTTCGACCATCTCGCGAACCGGCGTTTCCCGGTCACGTGGTGGATCCGCAAGCCCGAGCAGATGGATTACCTGAGCGAGCCCGATCTCTTCCACGACCTGTTCGGGCATGTGCCGTTGCTGATGAATCCGATGTTCGCGGATTACATGGCGGTGTACGGGCGCGGCGGGGTGAAGGCCCATTCGCTCGGCGCTGCCGCACTCGTCAACCTGACCCGCGTCTATTGGTACACAGTGGAATTCGGGCTGATCCGCGAGGCGGGAGGCCTGCGCATCTACGGCTCGGGCATCGTGAGCTCGAAGGGCGAGTCGATCCATTGCCTCGAGTCGCCGGCGCCGAACCGCATCGGCTTCGACCTGCGCCGCATCATGCGCACGCGCTACCGCATCGACTCGTACCAGAAATCGTATTTCGTGATCGACAGCTTCGAGCAGCTGATGCGCGCGACCGAGCCGGATTTCACGCCGATCTATGCAGAGCTGGCGCCGCTGCCCGCGATCCCAGCCGGCGCCGTGCTCGATACCGATGAAGTGTTCACCCGCGGCACCGGCGAAGGCTGGTCCACCGACGCCGATACCTGACCGACGCTGCGTCCATCCGTTGGTCGCTACAGGCCAATGGGTTGCGATCGCGCTCTGGGGCGCTCCTACAGGCTCCAAATTTCCTGCATTGCAGTACCGCGTTACCGAATCTCCTGGAGGAGCGCCGCAACGTGCTATCACAGGTCCAACCGCACGCGAGCGCCCGGGAACTCCGCCGGCCTCCCTGTAGGAGCGCCGCAAGGCGCGATCACAGCCAGACCGCGTTCCAGCAGGAGTACTGCCCGACGGAAGACACCAGCCCTGCTCTGACGGGGTTGCGCACGATGTAGCGGGCCGCAGCGGGAATTTCGGCTTCTCTGCGCAACGCCCGATCGTGGAAACCCCGTTGCCATACCGGTCCGTGCGCTCCGACAAGCTGATTGCATGCACGCGCCGTATGGGCCTTGAGACGGCCGATCAGCGACGAAAGCGAATCCGCGACCCCGACCTGCACCAGCAGATGGCAATGGTCGGGCATGAGCACCCAACACAGTGACCGCGAGTCACGCCAATGTTGTCCGCTGTCCAGCAAGGGCGCGACGCGGAACGCTAGCGCGAGGTCGCCGAATATCCGCATGCGGTTTGCAGCCACGGTGGTCACTACGTACAAGCCGCCAGGGCGTGAGCGACGTCCGGTGCGGAGTGAATTCTGACGCGGCGATCCGATGACCATGCGCGGAGTCTGGACAGCCGTCGTCGGTGCCGCATGCGCCGAATCGACGCGCTTCGGGTAAGACATCTGCTTAATCCGATCGCGCCTTGCGGCGCTCCTACAGGAACAGGTCGTGCTGGGGCGACGGCGGGCGTGGCTTCGCAGGCGGAGCGAACTTCGTGGTGTCGAGGGCGACGCGGCCGCCGGGGAAGGCGAGCTTCGCGCGCGCCTTGTTGAAGCGCGTGGCGATGAGGTCGGCGAACACGCCCTCGCCGCGCATGCGCGAACCGAACCGCGGGTCATTGTCGCGGCCGCCGCGCATCTGGTTCACCAGGCTCATCACGTGCACTGCGCGTTCCGGGTAATGCAGTTGCAGCCAGTCGCGGAACAGTTCCTTGACCTCGTGCGGCAGTCGCATCAGCACGTAGTGGCAGTCGCGCGCGCCGGCGTCGCGCACGGCCTGGAGCAGCGTCTCGATCTCGCAGTCGGTGATGCCAGGAACGATCGGCGCCATCATGACCGAGACCGGCACGCCGGCTTCGTGCAGCGCGCGCACCGCGGCGAGCCGCCGATGTGGCGCGGACGCGCGCGGCTCCATCTTCGCGGCGAGGCGGTTGTCGAGCGTAGTGATCGACAGGAAGCACTGCACCAGGTTCGCGCGCGCCAGCGGCACGAGCAGGTCGAGGTCGCGTTCGATCAGCGCGTTCTTGGTGATGATGGTGCACGGGTGCTGCGTCTCGAGCAGCACCTCGAGAATGCCGCGCGTGATTGCGTAGCGACGCTCGATTGGCTGGTACGGATCGGTGTTGGCGCCGAGGTTGATCGGGCTGGCCTTGTAGCCGGGTTTCGCCAGCGTCGCGCGCAGCAGCTCGACCGCATTGGTCTTGGCGAAGAGCTTCGTCTCGAAATCAAGCCCGGGCGAGAGATCGAGGTAGGCGTGCGACGGACGCGCGTAGCAATACACGCAACCGTGCTCGCAACCGCGATACGGATTGATCGATGACTCAAAGGGAATGTCCGGCGACTCATTGCGCGACACGATCGAGCGCGCGCGTTCCTCAAACACCGTCGTGCGCGGCGCCGACGCCGGCTCGCCGTCCACGAACCAGCCGTCATCGGCGACCTCGGTATGCGCCTTCGCGAACCGGTTGGGCAGGTCGCGCGCAGTCCCCCGACCCTTTATCGCCTCCACGGGTCGCAGCGCGTCAGTGACTATCGGCGGACGAAATGGGGAAGACATCCCTGCATTCTGGCGAGCGGGATCTCGCCGGACGAGACACTCCTCACACTCGGCGAAATGCGCCCAGCGCGGCCAGCGCAATGAATATTGACGTGAGGAATGCTGCCGATACAGAGAAGAAGGGAACGGGTGTGCCTGAGGCCCCGACGAAGATTTGCGCGGTCGCGGTGTTGTCACCTGGCACGGGGTCCTGGAACGCCGAAGTCGCATGGACCGTTGCCTTGAGACTTCCTACTATTCCAGGAAGGAAACTGGCGGATACGTTTGCGCTCCTCGGGTCGCCAGCATATGAATGTCCGGGCCAGGTGCAGCTGACCGTCGTTGTGGAACAGACTGCGCCAACCGACCCCGTGATCGAACTCAGCTGGGCTCCCGCGGGAAGTGCGAAGCGAAGTTGCGCGTTGAGCGCTGGCGACGTCCCACGGGTCTCAAGCGATCCTGTGTAGGTGGCTGTTTCCCCCTCCGAAATGACTGGCGGACTCGCAATCAACAGCGCCGATACGTCCACGGGCGGCGGGTCGCCGAGGAAGCGGCCGAGCACCGAAACCTGCCCCCCGACCCTTGTGTTCCTGGTTACCTGGTGCGTTGCCGCGTCGACTTCCCAGAAATTTCCGGCAAGACTGAAGCGGGTCGCGACAAAGATCTTCGCCCCTGTCGGGTCCACCTCGATCGCAGACGCAGCGTCACTTCCGAGGAGTGGAACATTCGCGAGGATGGCGTAGGTCGACGTGTCGATAACCCAGAGGCTCGCCCCGTTGTAAAAGTTGGTGGTGTTGTTCGATACGTAAAGACGGTGTCCGGATGGCGACAAGGCCACGCCCTTCGGGCGACCACCCAAGGTAATGGAAGCGACAACATCGTGCGTCGACGCATCGACCACTGCAACCGAGCCCGCTGCACTCTGCGAAATATACGCGCGGTGGCCGCCCGGCGCGAACACGATACCTGCGTCGAAGCCTTCAATATTGATGGTGTCCACGAGCGCATGATCGGCGCTGATCACGCTGATACTCGAAACGTTGGCCTTGTAGACGTGCCCGGTCACAGGATTGACCGCGATACTTCCACTCGAGCCTGAGCTTCCCGGGATCGACACTCGGGCAATTTCGGACAGACTTGACGTTTCCAGTACGCGAACTTCGAAAGGGCGCGATACGTACAGCCGCGTTCCGGCGGCGTTGGTGGCGATGCTGCCGACGTTGTGTCCGACCAGGCTTTGCGCAAG
>JBKJSW010000101.1:0-2881 GCA_046595765.1 Ahniellaceae bacterium | reverse complement strand
AAATCTCGATCACCCTTGCCGCACGGGGCTGTCCGTGCAGACCATCGCGGAATCCGCGAAGGCGCTGCGCTCGAATCCCGACATCGTGCGGTTCCTGCGCCTGCGCATCGCCGACCTCGAAACCCGCATGTTCGACATGACGCGCAACAACCGGAGCGTCATGGAGAACCTCCGTGCAATCGGCACAGAGCAGCAATGAGCGGGCTACAGGACGATGTCCCCGGCAGCGCAACGGCAACGGTACCAACGCCTGGGCACCGTTCGCGCTGGCGGCGCTTCTCGCCTTCAATGGGCTGGCGCGCGTTCTGGAGCGAGATCCTCATTGTCGTGCTGGGCGTGGTGATTGCACTGGCCGCCAACGAGTGGGTGGAAGAGTGGAACTGGCGCAACAGGGTGGAGAGCGCCGAGGCGCGCCTTCAGGGCGATATCGCCTGGGCGTTCCTGTGGTCGGCGGAGAAGTCGGTCACCCAGCCCTGCGTGGATGCGCAACTAGCGTCGGCGGGCCGCAACGTGCTCGACAGCGGGGACGTCCTGCAACCGATGCCGATCGTGACCACGCTGGGCCTGCAATTCGTGGTGCGAATGCCCAACCGGCCCTTTCGTTTCCCGGTCTGGGATGCCTTGCTCGCCGATGGCACCGCCTCGCATCTCACCACGCAGCGGCAGGCGCTCTTCGGGCGCATCAGCGACGGCATGGCGCAGTCGCGCGCATACGAATCGGAAACGCGACGCGTGGGCGGGAATTTGCTGCTGCTGCGCGATCCGATCGCGCTCGACCCCGTCGTGCGTGCAGACCTGCTGACCCACATCAACAACCTGCGATCCCTGACGGCCTACGAAAGGCTCAACGCCCGACAGCGGATGCGCGTCATCGCCGATGCCGGCCTAGCTCCGCCAGACAAGGTGGTCGAACGCTTCCTCAATGCCTCCGGAAAAAATCCGTCCGGCGCCGATTTCTCGGGCATGACGCAGTTCTGCACGGCGCGGGGCCTGCCCGTGGCGGACTGGCGGGATTTCCAGAAGCTACCCGCCATCAACATCCTCTATCCCGGCGCGGGAGTTGCCAGATGACCGCTCCGACCTTTGGAGCCATCGCATGATCCTGCGCCGCCTGTCGCAATCGCTGAAGGAGCAGAACTGGACCGCGATCTGGATTGAGTTCGTGTTGCTGGTGCTCGGCGTGTTCCTGGGCATCCAGGTGGCCAACTGGAACGAGGCACGACGAGACCACGATCGCGAGCGCGCCTACTTGTTGCGCATTTCGGCCGAACTGGAGGAAAGCGTTGCGTCGATCGAGAAGAGCAATGAACTCACGCAGCAGAGGATGGCGATGAATCAGCTGGCCATCGATTCAGCGCTCGACCCTGCACTGGTGCGGGCAGACCCCGGTCGTTTCATTCAAGCGATCAAGCAAGGCAATTACACCTACGCGCCAAACGTGCATGGCTACACATTCGAGGAGATCAAGTCGAATGGTGAGCTCGGCATATTCAGCGACCCGAAGCTGTCCCTGGAGTTGATGGCGTTCTACTCCGACATGCAGTCGCGCACGCAATGGAATGAGTTGCGCGCGTTGTACCAGGCCGAATACGCGAAGCGTTCGGCGGGCATCCTGAGTCCTGCCCAGATGGCGATCGGGCAGGATGCGTCGGGCAACATCAGAAGCGACGATATTGTCGGCGCGATGGCGGCCCGCGATCGCATGATCGCCAGGACGGAATTTCTGGATTGGGTTCCCGTGACGCTTCAGAGTCGCCGAACGGATCTGAGATATGGGCACGACATCCTGACCTCAGCGCAGCAGTTGCACCACCGCGTGCGCGCGCAGTCTGATCAGCCACCTCTTGTGGGCGCACCTTCTCCAGGCACTCCCAATCGGGTCGAGCCGAAATGATCCTGCGTCGCCTGTCGCAATCTCTGCAGGAGCAGAACTGGACCGCCATCTGGATCGAGTTCGTGTTGCTGGTGGCTGGTGTGTTCCTCGGCATCCAGGTGGCGAACTGGAACGAGGCGCGCGCAGATCATCAGCGGGAGCGCCTGCTGCTGGATGAGCTACGCGCTGAACTTGTCGACTCGATCAGGCAAGTCGAGATCAAGCAGCGAGCCTTTGCCCAGGTCAGTCGTTCGGGCACGCGGGCAATCGCATTTCTGGACGCCGGCCAAGGTTGCGGTGATGACTGTTGGCCGGTCATTGTCGATTTGTTTCACGCATCACAGTGGCAAGCATTGAATTTTGGTGTACCCACGTTTGATGAAATGCGTCGCAATGGCTGGCCGCGACAGCGCAACATTGTCGACGCCATGGAAGCCTACAAGCGACATGCGCTGCAAATCGCGAAGCCGCTCGAGTTTCCCCCGGCTTATCGCGCCCTGGTTCGAGGACTCATTCCATTGGCAGTTCACCAGCCCTACTGGACCACCTGTTTCGTGCTGGTCGATGGTGAGGAGGCCTACGTCGAACCATGCCCACAAGGCGTGGCGCCCGAGGTGTCTGCCGCCGGCATCGAAGCCATCGCGAAGCATCCGGACATCCATCGAACGCTTACCGAGTGGACGGGTTTCACTGCTGGATTCTCCAAAACTCTGAATTCGCAGAACAACGCCGCGCGCCGCGCGCTCACGCTGATTGAGGCCGAACTTGGAGTAGAGCGGTGATCCTGCGCCGCCTGTCGCAATCACTGAAGGAGCAGAACTGGACCGCCATCTGGATCGAGTTCGTGCTGCTGGTGGCCGGCGTGTTCCTCGGCATCCAGGTGGCGAACTGGAATGAGGAACGCAGTGAGCGGATCGCGGAAATCGGCTACCTCGGCGGATTGCAGAAAGACGTCGACTACTCGATCGGCTCCTTGCAGAAAATGATCCAGAGGATGGAGGGGCAGCA
>JBKJSW010000413.1:0-7492 GCA_046595765.1 Ahniellaceae bacterium | reverse complement strand
CCGATGTCCGGCAACGAGCTGCGATCGATCCTGACGCTGCTCCAGGCGCAGGCGCTCCCGCAGGATTCGAACCAGTGGGCGCACGCGGACATCGCCTCGCTGCAGCAGTTCAAGGCGTCGCTGGCCGAGCAGGCGCGCGCCGTGGGCGTCGATCCGAAGCGCCGGCATGTCGCGCACGCGGACGAGGACACCATCGACCTGGTGGGCATGTTGTTCGAGGTCATCCTCGACGATCGCAACCTGCATCCGAAGGTGAAGTCGCTGCTCAGCAGACTCATGGTTCCTTACATCAAGTTGGCGCTCATGGACCGCCACCTGTTCCTGCAACGCACGCATCCGGCACGGCGCCTGCTCAACGAAATGGCCAACGCGACGGTCGGCTACCAGGAAGACGTCGAACAGGACGAGCGACTCCTGACCAAGGTGTCGAGCGTGGTCGAGGCGCTCCTGCAGGAATTCGACGAAGACCCGAGCGTCTTCCAGCGCCTCGAGGCGGACTTCACCGATTTCCTGACGCGCCATCGCAAGCGCACCGACCTCGTCGAGCAGCGTGCCGCGGATACCGTGCGCGGTCGCGAACGCCTGGCGCAGGCGCGGCGCAATTCGCAGAATGAATTCGAAGTGCGCGTATCGAGCAAGGATCTGCCGAAGCTGGTCAGCGAAGTGCTCGCGCGTTACTGGACGCACCACCTGACCATCACCGAGCTGCGCCAGGGCGTGGACTCGTCGGACTACCGTGACGCGCTGCAGCTTGGCAGCCACCTGGTCGCCGCTGCCGAAGCGCGCGCCCGCGGCCGCGCGGGTCTGGCACCCGACCGCGTGATGGACCTGCGCGATCGCCTGGCACGGGTGCTCGCGCTGGCAGGCTGCGGCGCTGACCAGGCTCAACCGATCGTCAGCGGCCTCATCGCCCTGATCGACGAGCCGATCGCGGCTGACCCCGAACCCCTGCAAGTCATCGAGACCGCATCGCAGCTCATCGCTGCCTCGCCAGCGGTGGTGGTGGCGGAAGAAGAGGAACAGGGCAGCACGATCGCGCCCTCTGAAATGCCGAGCGAGGCCGACGTGGTGGATCACCTCGAATCGGCGGGTGCAATCTCGCTGGGCAAGTGGGTCGATTTGGTCGGCACCCACGGCGAATCCCAACAGGCCAAGCTGGCCTGGATCAGCCCGATCTCGAACCGCCTGCTGTTCGTCAACCGGCGTGGACTCAAGGTCGGCCTGTATTCGCTGCAGGAACTGGCGGCACTGATGGCCGTCAATCGCCTCCGCGTGCACGACGGCGTGCCGGCATTCGACCGCGCCATGCGCACTGTCGTGGAAAAGCTGGGTACGCAGTCCGCCGCCCGCGCCTGAGCCGTCGTATAAAAAAGGGGACGGAGGGAATTAAGGCGACTTAATTGCCTCCGTCCCCTTTTTAGTTGCGCTAGCATCCGACCCTCGCGGACGAGGCCAGGGGAGCAGCGTATGGCGGTGCGAATCGCGGCACTGCGCGAGGAAGGCGCGCAGGAACGACGGACGGCGCTCACGCCCGAAATCGCCAAGAAACTCAAGGCTCTCGGTGCTGATCTGCGCGTGCAGAACGGAAGTGGCGACGCCGCCTACTTCGTCGACGGGCAGTACGCGGACGTGGATCGCAGCGACGACGCAGCCACGGTCCTCGCCGACGCCGACGTGCTGCTGACGGTGCAGCCGCCTTCGCCCGAGCGGGTCGGACTGTTGCGCGAAGGCACTGTAGTCATCGGCTACCTGTCGCCGCACACCGGTGACGACCGCATCCGCGCGCTGCGCGACCGCAAGATCACCGCATTCGCCCTCGAACTGCTGCCACGCACCACCCGCGCGCAGGCGATGGACGTGCTGTCGTCGCAGGCAGGCATGGCCGGATACAAGGCGATGCTGATCGCCGCGCAGTCAAGCCCGAAATTCTTCCCGATGCTGACGACCGCGGCGGGGACCATCCGTCCCTCCAAGGTGCTGGTGATCGGCGCCGGCGTTGCCGGTCTGCAGGCGATCGCCACCGCCCGCCGCCTCGGCGGCGCGGTCGAAGGTTTCGACGTGCGCCCCGAAGTGCGCGAGCAGATCGAGTCGCTCGGTGCGAAGTTCCTCGATCTTGGCGTGTCTGCGGCAGGCGAGGGCGGGTACGCGCGTGAACTCACGGCCGAGGAGCGCGCCGAGCAGCAGCGCCGGCTCGGCGAACATCTCAAGGGCATCGACGTCATCGTCTCGACCGCCGCGGTGCCGGGAAGGCCGGCGCCGAAGATCATCACCGCCGCGATGGTGGATGGCATGAAGCCGGGTGCGCTGATCGTGGACCTGGCCGCAGAAACGGGCGGCAACTGCGAGCTGACCCGCGCGGGCGAGACCGTTGTGCACAAGGGTGTCAGCATCATCGGCCCGATCAACCTCGCCAGCATGGGCGCGACCCACGCGAGCGAGATGTATGCGCGCAACCTGTTCAATTTCCTGTCGCTCATGATCAAGGATGGTTCGCTGAACATCGACTGGAACGACGAGTTGATCGCGAAAAGTTGCGTGACGCACGCGGGTGCGATCAAGCACGAGCCGACGCGCGCACGCCTCGAGCCCGCGGCGGGATGATGGTGGCAGGTCGAGTCGCGAAAGCGACCTGACGCGAGGTGAAGGTTTGTGCCGTCAGGTCGCTGTCGCGACCTGACCTATGCGGAGTCTCGGGGGAGCAGGCAATGATCGACGGATGGGTGGCGCTCTACATCTTCATGCTCGCGGCCATTACGGGCTACGAGATCATCTCGCGGGTGCCGGTGATCCTGCACACGCCGCTCATGTCGGGTTCCAATTTCGTGCACGGCATCGTGATGGTCGGCGCGATGGTCGCGCTCGGGGTCGCCAACACGCCGATGGAAAAGGTCATTGGCTTCATTGGCGTGATGCTCGGCGCTGGTAACGCGATGGGGGGTTACGTGGTCACCGAACGAATGCTCGAGATGTTCAAGACGAGCAAGAAACCCGGTGAGAAGAAGGGAGGGTCCAAGTGATGGAACTCCTGCCTGCCAACATCGCACTGCCACTGATCCAGGCGAGCTACTTCGCCGCAGCAGTGCTCTTCATCCTCGGCATCAAACGCATGTCCTCGCCGGTGACGGCGCGTTCCGGCATCCACTGGGCCGGCGCGGGCATGGTGGTCGCGACGATCGCGACTTTCCTCAAGCCGGATATGCAAAACCTCGGGCTCATCACCGCGGCCATCGCCATTCCATCGGCATTGGCGTGGTGGAGCGGCAAGCGCGTCGCGATGACCGACATGCCGCAGATGGTCGCGCTCTACAACGGCATGGGCGGCGGCTCGGCTGCGGCCATCGGTGCGATGGTGCTGGGCGCCGTCGCGTTGGCCGCACCGGGTTCGTGCACGCCGGGCGTCGAGGGGCACGGTCATCACTGCCTGGACCTGACACAGCGCATCCTTGCCGTGGTTGGTGCATTGATCGGCGCCATCTCGTTCTCCGGTTCGCTCATCGCCTTCGCGAAACTGCAGGGCTGGATGGACAAGACGTTCCGGTTCGCGGGCCAGAGGATCCTCAACGGGCTCGTGTTCCTCTCCACCGTTGTGCTCGGCGTGATGATCGTGATCGAGCCGTCGATGGACCTGATCGTCGCGTTCTTCGCACTGGCGTTGATCTTCGGCGTGCTGATGACGCTGCCCATCGGCGGCGCCGACATGCCGGTGGTGATCTCGCTCTACAACGCGTTCACCGGCCTCGCGGTGAGCTTCGAGGGCTACGCGCAGGGCAACATCGCGCTGATCATCGCGGGCATGGTGGTCGGTGCCGCGGGAACGCTGCTGACGCGCCTCATGGCGAAGGCGATGAATCGCTCGATCGCCAACGTCCTGTTCTCGAATTTCGGCGGGCCGGGCGCGGGCGGCGCTCAGGAAATCGCGGGCACGCAGAAGGGCATCGAGGCGAGCGACGCCGCATCGCTGCTGTACATGGCCGAAAAAATTATCGTGGTGCCGGGCTACGGCATGGCGGTGGCGCAGGCGCAGCACAAGATGTGGGACCTGTGCAAACAGCTGATCGACCGCGGCAAGGACGTCAAGTTTGCGATCCACCCCGTTGCGGGCCGCATGCCGGGCCACATGAACGTGCTGCTCGCCGAAGCCGGCGTGCCCTACGATCTGATCGTCGACATGGACGACGCCAACGCCGACTTCCCCACTTGCGACGTCGCGATCGTTATCGGCGCCAACGACGTGGTCAATCCGATGGCCAAGACCGATCCGTCGTCGCCAATCTATGGCATGCCAATCCTCGATGTGTCGCTGGCGCGCCAGACCATCGTCATCAAGCGCGGCAAGGGCACCGGATTTGCGGGTATCGAGAACGCGCTGTTCTATGCCGACAACACGCGCATGTTGTTCGCCGATGGGCAAGCGGCGGCCGCGTCGCTGACCAGTGAGCTCAAGGCGCTCGACGGCGGTGGCGGCCACTGACCCTGCGGCTGCAGTGCCGTCGTCCGTATCCGCGGACGACGGCACGCGGCTCGTCATCGAGGAGCTGGGCGAAAACGCGCTGCTGCTGAAGCTCGGCGAACGCATTGATTCGCTGCTCAACCGCCGTACGCAACGACTCGCGCGCGTGCTGCGCGGCGAAGACCTGCCAGGCCTCGTCGATGTAGTTCCGGCTTTCGCGAGCGTCACGCTTCATTTCGCCCCGGGCGTGCGGCTCCCTCGCTCGCGCGCCCGCGCACTGGCAATCGCCGCGCTGGCGAGCGAATCCTCGGTCCATTTGGCGGACGAGGCAGCGCCGCGACAGGTGACGCTGCCGGTCACGTATGGTGGCGAGGACGGCATCGACCTCGCATCGGTGGCGAGTTTCGCGAACCTAGATCCCGCCGAAGTGGTGGCGCGCCACGTCGCGCAGGAATACGAAGTGGCGATGGTCGGGTTCCTGCCCGGCTTTGCGTACCTGATCGGCCTCGATCCCGCGCTGGCGATGCCGCGCCACGCGACACCGCGCGCACGGGTGCCGGCGGGCTCGGTAGCCATCGGCGGTGCGCAGACCGGGATTTACCCGAGTGCCGCGCCGGGAGGCTGGCGACTCATCGGACGTACCAACACACGCATGTTCGACGCGTCGGCACTCATTCCCTCGCTGCTAGCCCCCGGCGATCGCGTGCGCTTTCGTGCGCTGCCTTGAGATGCGATGGCGGCTCGGCCACCAAGCGTGCAGCACTCAGCGAAACGGCGACAGCGCGAGCGAGCAGAGCAAGGTGATGGCGCCCTGCCTGGAAGGCGGGCACGGACGCGCTTCGGTGGCGCGATCCTGCTTCGGCAGTGGGCGATCCCGGCCGGCGACCTCGGCATTGCCGGCCAGCGAAAGCGCGAGATTCGAATCCTGGATGAAGCCCTGTTGAAACAGCAGACCGGTGTAGATGTTCATGCAAAAAGTGCCTCACCACTTGAGTGAAGTGAAAGATAGGCTCATGCTTGGCGAGGCTAAAGCGAACACTTTGCCAGTCTGAGTTGAAAATGACTCAACAGGTTGCACGTCCATCTTGCGCAAGGCAGGCGCCATGAGTCGCCCCCCGATGCACGCACTGCAGGGCTTCCTGGTCGCCGCGCGCGCCGGCAATCTTTCGCGTGCGGCAGAGTCGATGCACCTCACGGTGAGCGCACTCAGCCACCAGATCAAGGCGCTGGAGGAACGCCTCGGATGGCGTGTGTTCGTGCGCGGTTCGCGTGGCATTTCGCTGACCGAAGACGGTAAACGGCTGCTTGACCGGATCGCGCCGCACCTCGATGCGATTGAACTTGCGCTGCGTCCGTTCGCCGCACGCCGTGACGATGTGCTCACCCTGAGCCTCGTGCCTTCCATGTCGTCGGCCTGGCTGGTGCCGCGGCTCGGCGGATTCCTTGCGCAGCATCCGCAGATCGAAATCAACCTGCAGTCCAGCGTGGAACTCGTCGACTTCGCGCGCGACCACGATGTCGATGCCGCGTTGCGCAGCGGTTCCGGCCACTGGCCGGGGCTGGTGGCCGAGCACCTGTTCGACGAAGCCCTGGTGCCGGTCGCGAGTCCCGCCATTTTGAAACGCCTCGGCAAGCCGACACTGAAGGAGTTGCACCGCTGGCCGCTGCTCGGCGATCCGGGTGGACATTGGGAACGCTGGTTCACGCATTTCGGAACGGAACGACCGACCCGCTACATCGCCAACTTCGACGACAGCGAAGCGCTGCACCGTGCCGCGGTCGAGGGCGTTGGCATCGCGCTGGCGCGCATGACGCGTGCGCAGCCGCTGGTTGAAAACGGGTTGCTGGTGACCCTCACCGGGCAGTGGCTGCGGACGGATTACGCGCACTTCCTGGTCTATCCGCCGCGTTCCGCGGATCACGCCGGACTGAGGGCTTTTCGCGACTGGTTGATCGAAGCCGCGGCGGCGTACGCAGCGCAGGAAGCCCGCCGCACCGCCGCTCCCGTGGCCACGCCGAGGGTCACGGCGCGAGGCAAGCGGAAATCGCCACCGTCGCGCTGAGTGTCGATGCCACTGTTCGCGCCTGGTCGCTGACGGACGTCGTTGCGGCGCGGCTACCATCCCCACCATGATCGAGATCCTCCAGCCCGGACTGATGACGACCGTGCAAGACCGCGGCCGGGCCGGCTTTCGTCATCTCGGCGTGGCGCCGGGTGGTGCGGCCGATGTGGATGCGCTCGCGATCGCCAACCAGTTGCTCGACAACGCGGTCGGCGCCGCCGTCCTCGAGTTCACGCTGACCGGTGCCAGCGTGCGATTCCGGCGCGAAGCCACGTTCGCGATCTGTGGTGCGATCGAAGCCGAATGCGACGGCGAGCGGCTGCCGACCTGGAGGCCGCTACGCATCCACCGCGGCTCGACCGTCAGGTTCGGCCGCGTCATCGCGGGCGCGCGCGCCTATCTGGCGGTCGGTGGCGGCATCGACGTGCCGGTGGTACTCGGCAGCCGCAGCACCGACCTGCGCGGACACTTCGGCGGACACCAGGGCCGTGCGCTGCGAACCGGTGACCGCTTGCCTCTCGGTTCGCCCTCGACCCGCGCCGGACGCATGCTCGCCGTGCGGCTGCAGGCGAGCTCGAGGCGATGGGCCGCGGCGTCGTGGTGGGCTTCGCCGCCGGACGACCTCGAGGGCGACTTCGCGTTCCTGCACCTGCTGGACGCCACCCACTCGCGCGGGCTCGATCGCGTATCGGTGCGCCGTGCCACGCACGGCCAATGGCTGGTGAGCGCGGCGAGCGATCGCATGGGGGTGCGCTTCGATGGCGTCGACCTCGGATTCGATCGCCCACCCGAGCTTGTGTCGGCCGGCACAGCGCCGGGCACCGTGCAATTGCCGCCGGACGGCCACCCGATCGTGCTCGGCGTCGATGCGCAGACCACCGGCGGCTATCCGCGAATCGCGCACGTGATCGCGGCCGACCTGCCGCGCCTCATGCAGTTGCGACCCGGCAACCGCGTGCAGGTGGTGCGCGTCACCCGC
>JBKJSW010000360.1:0-9838 GCA_046595765.1 Ahniellaceae bacterium | reverse complement strand
CCAGATTGCTCCGAGCGGCCTGCCGATGTACGCGGACTACTGGATGATCGAGGATCAGGTGCGCGCCGCGAAACTCCACTACCGCCGACCGGTGGAGGACATCAACGACACCAATGTCGAAGGGCGCTTCGAGGGCTATTTCGTCTACCCGATGGATCGCACGCTCGCCTGGCCTTCCTGGAACTGGGACCCGCGCGAAATATTCAAGGACATGCGGCAGGTCGCGCGCTTCGGCCACGTCGGCATCTGGAAAGGCACGCTGGTACGGCCGCGCCTGCGCGCGGGCAGCCTGTCGGACCGGGTGATGGACTACATCTACAAGGAAAACGGCAAGGACTGGCCACTGGTCGCCCGTCGGCTCGAAGAAGTCGCGGCACTGATGCCGCAGAAGGTCGACACTGCTGTCGAACTCGGCAATGCGTACGTTCGACTCGGCGACGGAAAGCGCGCGATCGGCGCATATCGGCGGCTGCTCGACCAGAACAAGCTGCCGCTTGATACGCTCATCCGCGAGCAGGTTGAAGCGCAGGTGGCACGTGTGACGGCGAGTGCGGACGTCGCCAAGGTCGAACCGATGCGCAATCCCTGGCTGGAGTGAAGCGCGGCCGCTCAGGGTCGTTGGAATTGCACGTACGGATTGATCGCGGTGCCCTGCCACCACTTCTTTTCGGGCCCGAGCACGAACACGGCGAAATGCAGGTGTGGCGCTTCCGGACTCGCGTTGCCGCTGTAGCCGACGGTGCCGATGACGTCGCCACGCTTCACCGCCTGCCCTTCCGCCAGTCCCGCCGCGTACCGGTCGAGGTGCGCGTAATAGAAGGCGTGCTGGCCGGAGACATCGAACTGATAGATGGTGTGACCGCCCGGCTTGCTGTCGAACAGCTTGACCACGGTACCGTCGTCCACCGCGAATACCGGTGTTCCGGTCGCAGCCATGATGTCGATGGCGTCATGGCTGCGCCCCTGCCCGCGTGCATCCGTGAACGTGTCCGACAGTTGCGCGTAGGTGACCCCCGAGACCGGGATCAAAAGATCGAGTGCACGCGGAGACACCGCGGGTGCGGCGCTGTCCGGCGCCGTTTCGGTGACTGCTGTCGACGGCTCCGCGGCAACGGGCGGCGCGATCGAGACCGGCGCGTCCACCGGCACGGGTGCCGGCGCGGGTGCTTCCGACAGCAGCGGCGTCGGGGGCATCGCAGCAACAGATGACTCGCCCGACACGGATTCGGTGCGTGCGGCCGGAGCGCCGCGCGCCGGGTCCGCGTCCACGACGGCCCTGACGTCGGGTGTGGCGTCGGTCGGGTCGACCGACGCCGGAGGCAGCGGCGCCGCCACCGACACGGTCTGCGTCGTCTCGCCGCTCGACAGCAACCGCATGCCGATGGCCCCGGCCAGCGCGCCGGTGAGCAACAGCGCGAAACCGACGCCGAAGCGCGTCCTGCGCGAGTCTCTACTACTCACGCAGCACGACGGGCATGCCCGCCTTCACGGACTGCGAAAGCAGCTGCGCCGTCCAGTTGGTGACACGGATGCAACCGTGCGATTCGGTCTTGCCTACGCGCGACGGCTCGGTGGTGCCGTGGATGCCGTAGTGCTCCTTCGACAAATCGATCCATACGACGCCGACCGGATTGTTCGGGCCCGCCGGCAGCTTGGCTTTCTCGTGCGTCGGGTTCGCATCCCAGAACAGGTCGGGGTTGTAGTGGAAGGTCGGGTTCACCGCGATCGCGTTGACCTTCCAGTCGCCTACCGGCAGCGGATCGTGCGAACTCCCGGTCGATGATGGGAACTGCGCGAGCGTCGTGCCGTCCTTGTCGGCGAGCAGGAGGACCTTGTCCGACTTGTCGACGATAACCTGCGTCGCGCCCTGTGGTGCCGCAGCATCGAGCACGTTGGGCACACGGATCACTTCGCCCGCAGTGCCTAGCGACTTGCCCGGATTGAGCGAGGCGAGCAGTTTGGGGCTCGCATGGAAGCGCTCACCGAGCGCTTCCTCCACAGACTCGTAGCCGAGCGCCGGCAGCTTCGAACGCTCGACGAGGTCCTTCGGCAAGGCTGCGAACGGACCCGCGACATCCTTGTCGAGCACCGTGTAGTCGACGAGCGTCGGTGCCGCACCGGTTTCGAGTGCGGTCCACGTTGCGGGGCCCAGGCGGCCGTCGTCGTCGAGCCCGCGACTGCGCTGGAAACCCGCGAGTGCCATGGTGAAATTCGATCCGGACCGACCGTCGATTTCCCCCGGCGAGAAATTCGCGCGATCCAGCAGCACCTGCGCGCGTAGCACCGTCTGCTCTTCCGTGGGAGCCGCCGCCGCATCCGTCGGCATCTCCGCGACCTCCGCATCGCTGGCACTTGTGGCGGTGCCATCCGATACGGCTGGGGCCTCTGCGGTCGCCGCGGCCAGCTCGGGAGAGCCAGGTGTCGACGCATCGGGCGTGGCAGCCACCGGTTCGGCAGGTTGCTCGGGCGAAGGAGTTGCACCCTGCGCAATGGCAACGAAAGACAGGCACAGCAGGGGCAGCAACGCCAAGGACGCCTTGGCCGTTTGGTTACGCATCATGGTTCCA
Source organism: Ahniellaceae bacterium (assembly GCA_046595765.1). GTDB lineage: Bacteria > Pseudomonadota > Gammaproteobacteria > Xanthomonadales > Ahniellaceae > JBBQNY01. The sequence goes on along the minus strand of JBKJSW010000360.1, from coordinate 7,271 downwards.
CCTCGCGCTCGGATGGCGAGAATATGGCCGTGCGTGCCTGAATGCAGCGTGGCGCGCGGGACGGTGGTTGTCACCGCAGGTGGCTTTCGCAGCCGCACGCCCCGTGCCGCGCCGATGATCGAATCGTTGCCTTGGAGCATGCGCATGATCCAGCCGATGCGGGATGTATCACGGGCCCCATCGAACGGGGTGCCAAGCGTGATCACCTGACAGGCAAGCTCATCGACGCATGGCTGTCGGGAGAGGGCCGGCGCGGAAACAAGCTCGCAACCCACCTTGCGTGAACGGGGCCAGTGGGTTTTGACGATTTTCGCGCTGTTGCGCTGGTAAAGCCTGCATCCGCCGTCGAGAATGCTGCGGGCCCGCCGGCGCAACGCGCTGCGCGTGGATCCCTTCCGTGCAAACCCTGGCAGGACCCGATGCGCTACCTCCACACCATGGTCCGCGTAGCCGATCTTGACGTGGCGTTGTCGTTCTGGCGCGATGCGCTCGGGCTCGTCGAGATCAGCCGCATGGACAACCCCCAGGGTCGCTACACCCTGGTGTTCCTCGCGGCGCCGGGAGACGTCGAGCATGCGCGAACGGGGAAATCACCGACCGTCGAACTGACCCATAACTGGGATCGAGAGACGTACAAGGGCGGCCGCAATTTCGGCCACCTCGCATACGGCGTGGCCGATATCCACGAGGCCTGCGCGCGGCTCGTCGCGGCCGGCGTCACCATCCACCGTCCGCCGCGCGATGGCCGCATGGCCTTCGTGCGCTCGCCGGACGGAATTTCCATTGAACTGCTGCAGGATGGCGCCGCGCTGGCGCCATCCGAACCGTGGCGATCCATGCCCAATTCCGGCAGCTGGTAAAGATCGCTGCGTCACCGCATCCATCCGCCAGGAGGCGAGTGCCATGTCCGGGCCCAAACTCTTCGAGCCACTGAAAGTCGGTTCGCTCACGCTCGCGAACCGCATCGTGATCGCGCCGATGTGCCAGTACTCGGCCATCGATGGCTGCATGACCGACTGGCACCTCATCCATCTCGGCCACCTCGCGCTGTCGGGCGCCGCGCTGCTGACCATCGAGGCCACGGCCGTGCTGCCCGCAGGCCGCATCACCTACGCCGACACGGGGCTCTACGACGACGCAACCGAAGCGGCGATGGCGCGGACGCTCGCCGGCGTGCGCGCGTACTCTGGCATTCCGATCGCAATCCAGCTCGCGCACGCAGGGCGCAAGGCGTCGACCGACCTGCCTTGGCGCGGTGGCGCGCAGGTCGCGCCCAACGATGCGAACGGCTGGCAGGCAGTCGCGCCGTCTGCCGTCGCATTCGGTGGCAACGAACACGCCCCGCGCGCGCTCGATCGCGCGGCGATGGACGCGGTGATCGAAGCCTTCGCCGCGGCGTCCGTCCGGGCCGCGCGACTCGGCCTCGATGCCGTGCAGATCCACGCCGCGCACGGGTACCTGTTGCACGAGTTCCTGTCGCCGATCTCCAATCTTCGCGACGACGACTACGGCGGCAGCCTCGAGAACCGCATGCGCTTCCCGCTCGAAGTGTTCGATGCCGTGCGCGCGGCGTTTCCGTCGGATCGTCCGGTGACGGTGCGCGTCTCCGGCACCGACTGGATCGACCGCGGCTGGACGATCGATGACACCATCGTCTTCGCGCAGGCTTTGGAACAGCGCGGATGCAGCGGCATCCACGTGTCGAGCGGCGGCATCGATCCGGCACAGGCGATCCCCGTCGGCCCCGGCTACCAGGTCCCGCTGGCGCGCGCGGTGAAGCAGAGCGTGTCGATGCCGGTCGTCGCGGTCGGTCTCATCACCGACTTCGATCATGCCGAAGCGATCGTGGGCAACGGCGACGCAGACCTCGTCGCGCTCGCGCGCGCGATGCTCTACAACCCGCGCTGGCCCTGGCACGCGGCCGCGCATCTGGGCGCCTCGATCAAGGCGCCCGTGCAATACCTGCGTTCGCAGCCGCGGCAGTTCCAAAACCTGCTCACGTAGCGCCGTGGCGGTGTCGCCGCGCGGCTGCGACCGCTCAGTCGAGCGCGATCAGGGACGCAGGCTCCAGCGTGCGCCCGCCGGCGCGCCGCACGCAGTTGCGGCCATCGCTCTTGGCGCGATACATCGCGGTGTCGGCTTCGCGCAACAGATCTTCCGTCGACTCGCCTGGTGCAGGCACGCGGCTCAGCACGCCGGCGCTGAGCGTCACCGTGTCGCGGTCATTGCCGAGCTTGCGCGGCGGCAACGCCTCGACCAGCGAGCGCATGCGCTCGGCGATGATCGCGACGGTTTCGATGTCCGCATCGACCAGCAGGCACGCGAATTCCTCGCCGCCGAAGCGCGCAACCAGATCCTGTTCGCGCGTGGCGCTCTGCAGCGCCTCGGCCACCGCGCGCAGGGCAGCGTCGCCAGCGAGATGGCCGTGCAGGTCGTTGTAACGCTTGAAATGGTCGACGTCGATGACGATGAGGCCGAGCGGGACGGAGATGTCGACCGCACGGTCAATCGCCGCGTCGAGCGCCTGCATGAGCCGCCGGCGATTGGCGGCACCGGTGAGCGGGTCGACATACGACAGCTCCGTCAGCTTGAGGTTTGCATCGTGCAGCTCCACTGTCCGTTCGGCGACATCCCGCTTGAGGCGTCGTTCCCGGGCGCGGAGGTTGCGGTTGTAGAGCAACGTGCAGAACGCGGCTGCCAGCAGCAGCAAGCCAAGGGCCGCGGGGTTCACCCAGGCGCGCTGCCACCAGAACGGCTTGACGGTGAACGCGAGCTCGCGCGGCATGGCCGGTGTCCCGGCGTAGTCGCGCGACTCCACCACGAGGCGATAGTCACCCGGCGGCAGCGCGGTGAAACTGCGGCTGTGTTCCGCGCCCCACGCGCCCGGTCGCGGATCGAAGCCGACGAGCTGGCTGCGATAGGTCGACTCGGGTTCGCGCAGTCCCGCGAGCAATGCGAAGTCGACCTGCAGGTCGCGCGTACCGGCCGGCAGGTCCTGCGCGTCGGCCTCCTGCGGTTCGTGCCACACGCCGTCGACACGTACGCCAGTGAAGTAGAGCGGCTTCGGCTTCGTGGCGGCGGAAGCGGTGCGGATGGAGGGGTCGAACACGCTCAGCCCTCCCAGCGTGCCGACCCAGTAGCGACCCCGCGCGTCGATGAATTGCGCGTTGGTGTTGCACTCGTCGTGCACGAGCCCATCGCGCCGCTGGAAAACTCTCTGCACGAAGCCTGCGCCTGGCGCGCGTGGGGTCAACTGCTGCACGCCATTGTTGGTGCAAATGTAGATGCGTCCCGCGTTGTCGCGCATCACGCTGTACACCGTGGGATCGGGGCCAGGTGGCACCTGGTTGTCGATCACGCGCGTCGGCGCCTCGGGCCGCGTTACGTCCACGCGCACCACGCCGTGCCGGTCGCTGCCGGCCCAGAGCACGGTGCGGTTGCCCTCGGGGATCAGCGCGACACTGCGATAGCCGGGACCGGGCAACGCGAGCGCATCGGGCAGCGGTTCCCAGTGCTGTCCATCGAAGCGGAAGACTCCGCGGGCGGTGGCGGCCCACAACCACGAGCGTCCCGACGCGTCCAACTGTTCGACGATGTTGAACACGCCCCATTCGGACTCGCCGTCGACCATGAAGCTCGTCCACTGTCCGTCGCGAAGCCGATGGATGCCGCTGCGCAGGGTCGCGAACCAGAGCTCCCGGGCGCCGTCGAAACGGCGCGGCAACACGAACGTGGCGCCCTCGTCCGATACGGTTGGCCATGGCGTCTCGATGCGACTGAAGTGAAAGGCGTCGTCGACGCGCAGCAGCACGCCCCCCGTCATGCTGATCATTCGCCACGGCGTGCCGTCAGGCCCTTCGACACGCCAGGTGCCGCGCAGCCCCCCGTCGAACGGCAACGTGCCGTCGGCGTGGTTGAAGTAACGCCACGCGCCGTCTTCCAGCACGCCAATACCCCGTTGCGTCGTGCCGACCCAGAGTCGCTCGCCTCCATGGCCGTCCGGCTCCAGCAACAGGCTGAAAACTCCATTCTCGCGCGCGCCCAGCAACGACACGGTCTGCCATTGGCTCTCGGCCAGCGTTGCACGCGCGATGCCCCCTTCGGTCGCGAGCCAGAGCATGTCGATACCGTCGGCGTCGCGCTGCAGCTTCATGCCGCGGATTGCGTCCGCGGGCAGTCCATGGCGGCGATCGAAGGTGGTGAAGGTCTCACCGCGCACGCGTATGAGGCCGGCGCGCGACGCGATCCAGAGCAGGCGTTCACCCTGGCGCGAATACGTCACTACCGCCGAATACAGCGCTTCGGTCGGCAATTCGCCCTGAGCAGAACGCCACAGGCGAGTGCCGTCGGTGCGGATGCGCGCGAGGCCACCGCCGTAACTCAACGCCCAAAGCTCCTCGACGCCGCGATCGACGCTTCGGCGCAGGTCAGTGAACAGCATGCGGTTGAGTTCCGGCGCGTCGAAACGTTGCCAGGGAGGTGTCACGCCTGGCGATGGCACATCTCGATACCAGAGCCCGTTCTGGCCAGTGGCGAGCCATTGGCGCGGGGCTCCAAACAAGGTCTTCGTCTGTTCGATGGCGATGCCGCGACCGACCTTGGCGGGATCGTTGCCCGGATCTTCCTGCCAGCGCCCGTTCTTCAATTGCCAGAGGCCGCGATCATGCCCGACCCACGATTCCTGCACGCCTTCCACGTTCGTGGTTGTCGAGAATCGCTGCAGGAATCCGCCGACCTCGCCGTGGCGCAAGGACCAGGCGCGGCCTTCGTAGCGCGCGATGCCTTCGCTCTCGAAGATCGCCCACAGGCCATCGTCGCTGTCGACGAGCATGTCGCGCACCAGGCTGCGGGCACCAGGCACCGTGTAAGGCGTCCAGCGATATCCGTCGAAGCGGGCGAGCGCCGAGGCGGAGCCCGCCCAAACGAAACCGCGCGGATCAAAGCCGATGGTGCTCCAGATCTGGTCCGACAAGCCGTCCTTCGACGAGTACACGGTGAACGCCGGCGCGGCCTGGTCGGTCACGTCCAGCGGCACCACCGCGGCAGCGGGAGCCGGCGCGATTGCATCTGCATCAGCGGCCAGCAGCAGCGCGATCGTCGCCATCGCCATTGCGATCCACATACGCATTGGATGTCCCACGTCCCGTTCCCGCCCCGGCGCGCAGTATCGGTTGAAAGGGCTGCGCCCGGAACGCCTCACTCAAAAACGCCTGGCACAATTCGACATAATCAGGCAACACTCGGGGTTAACCCCGCATGCAAGGCCCTGGAGTCGGCGCGATGGCGGAGGCCGCAGTACAGGCAGTGATCTTCGACGTCGGCGGCGTGATCATGCATTCCGACCGTGCCGATTACGACGCGATCGGCGCTGGCGTCCGGCTGCCGCGCGGCGCGCTGTGGTCCGCAATCCATGACATCCCCGAATACCATCCGTCGCGCACCGGGGAGATCACGGACGCGGAGTTTCGCGTGGCGGTGGTGCAACGCCTCGCCGAGTTGATCGGCGCGCCCGCCGCCGAGGCCACCATCCAGCGAGTCGAGGCGCTGTACCAGAAAGTGGATGCAGTTCGCCCGGTGATGCGCCACCTTCTGGTCTCCCTGCGAAGACATCGCGTCAAACTCGGCCTGCTGTCGAATGCGCCGAAAGGATCCACCGCGAAGGCGAAGGCGAGCGGACTCTCGGCGCTGTTCGACGCGGTGGTCTTCACCGGCGATGCGGGCGTCGCCAAGCCGGATCCGGCTGCGTTCCAGATGATTGCGCGCAAGCTGCACGCGCCGCCCGAACGCTGCCTGTTCGTCGACGACGTGCCGGAGTACGTCACCGCCGCGACCGCGCTCGGCATGCACGGCCACGTGTACCACTGGACGCGCCATCGTGCGTTCGAAACCGTGCTACGCGAGTGCGGTTTACTGGACTGATTCGCGCCACATCCCGGTGCGCGTGCGGTGGGTCGCGGCAACCGCCCTGCTGTGGCAGTCGCCGACACAACGTATGCTGGAGCCGCCTGAGAGGAGCAACGCCATGTCGACCCACACCATCCGCCTGCACCGCGTGCTACGCGCGCCGCCCGAACGCGTCTACCGCGCGTTCCTTGACGCCGACGCGCTTGCGAAATGGATGGCGCCGAACGGTTTCACCGGGAAGGTGCACCACCTCGACGCGAAGGTGGGCGGCACCTACAGAATGTCGTTCACCAACTTTGGAACTGGCAGCACCCATGGATTCGGCGGCGAATACCGCGAACTGGTCCCGGGCGAGCGCATCGTCTACACCGACAAGTTCGACGACCCGAACCTTCCGGGAACACTTGAGATGACGGTGACCCTCAAGAAAGTCTTCTGCGGGACGGATCTTCATATCGTGCAGGCAGGTGTTCCCGCCGTGATTCCAGCGGAAGCCTGCTACTTGGGCTGGCAGGAATCGCTCACGCTGCTCGCGAAGCTCGTGGAGGCCGACATCCCCGATCAGTGAGGGCGCAGTCACTGCATTGCTCTTCGATCGCGATGTCGATGACACCACGTGTCCGCGCGATGCAGGCTGCAATGGGATATGCCGCTGCGCAGGGTGCGTTCCTCACAAATGCGGCCACGCCTGCCGTAGCCCGATGAAGTGCACGACACCCAGCACCGCGCAGATCGTGCTGCTCGCAAGCCAGAAGGTGAGTGTGTTGCCCGGGATCATCGGCATGAGCACGGGAAATGCGATGGCGCGGGCGAGATAGGCGAAGGTGATGGCGCACAGCGCCATGCGCAGCAGGGGTAATCGCGGCAGCACGCCGGCGCCGGAGAAGGCGTAGGCCGACCAGACCAGGAGCATCGTGGCGATGAGCAACGTCACGCGGGTCGGGTACGGCGAGCCCGCCTCGACCATGCGCAGCATCTTCTCGCCAGCGCCGAACGCGCGATACCAGGGTGCACCGAATGCGATGCAGGCGAGATGGAGCAGCGCGGCGAGCGCGCTCAGCACGCCGCCCGCGAGCAGGAAGGGGCTATGCACAGTCGGCATGTGCGCGTCCGCTGTTGCCGGTTGCCCGGTAATTCATGTCACCTCCAGGTGGGGAAGTCGCGTGAAATGGCGGGGCCGGCCGGGTTACTTCAGCGCCGCAGACTTCGGATCGAGCACTTCGGCCATTTTCTCCTGATCGATGTAGTGCTCGAAATTGGAGATCGAGGCGGCAACATCCTGATTCATCATGATCTCCTTCATGGCGACGCCGCCGAGGAACTCGAACGCTGCCTCGATCGACTTGCCGCCACCGTCACTCGCGATC
>JBKJSW010000233.1:0-8636 GCA_046595765.1 Ahniellaceae bacterium | reverse complement strand
AGCACCGTCGCCGCCATGCCCCACTTGTGCCGCGCGATGAAACGCCGCGCACGATACGCGCGGTTGCCCGAAGCCGCGGTCACCGGCAGCTTCTGCTGGTAGCGGCGGAGGTCGCTGGCGACCTGTTGCGCGGTGCGGTAGCGCTCTTGCGGCTCCTTGCGCAGCGCCTTCATGGTGATGTCGTCGAGGTCGCCGCGCACGATGCGCGCGCGCGCCGGATTGGGCGCGTCGAGCAGCAGGCTTGGCCGGGTCGGCTCGTCGTTCAGCACATGCAGGCCAAACGCCAGCGGCGTCGAATCGGCGTACTCGTGTGGCAGCTTCTCGGATAACAACTCGTACAGGATCACGCCGAGCGAGTACACGTCGCTCAGCGCCGACAGCGGATCGCCGCGGAACTGTTCGGGGCTCGCGTACTGCGGCGTGTAGGCGACAAGTTCGGTATGCGCCGCCGCGCCGTCCTCGACCAGCAGGCGGGCAATGCCGAAATCGAGCAATTTCACCACGCCATCGGTACGCACCAGCACGTTGGCGGGCTTGAGGTCGCAGTGCACCACCAGCTGGCTGTGCGCGTACGCCACCGCGTCGCACATGGCAATGCAAAGCTCGACGCATTCGGCCACTGAGCGGCCGCGCGCGTACTGGTCGATGGTGACGCCCTCGACGTACTCCATGGCCAGGTAGGGCCAGCCCTCGGCGCTGATCCCGCCATCGACCAGGCGCGCGATGTTGGGGTGGTCGAGGCGCGCCAGCGTCTGGCGTTCGCGCTTGAAGCGCTCGGCCGCGCTCTCGACCAGTTCGGCGCGAACGATCTTGACGGCGGCACGCTGGTTGAAGGTGCCGTCGGCGCGGTCGGCGAGGTACACCTCGCCCATGCCGCCGCGGCCGATGAGCTTGACGATCTGCCACACGCCGACGCGGTGCCCGATCATCGAATTGATGCGCGATGCATGCTCGCCCACGCCGGGCTGCGACGTGGTCGGCCGCATCCACCACAGCGGATCGGAATCCGTCGTGCCGCCGGGCGCGCCCGGCTGGCCGGTCACCTGGGTGCGGTTCTGCTCGCCCGTGACGCGGGTCTGGTCGATCTCGCCCGTCATGCGGGTGCCCCGTCAGCCATCGAACGTGCCTTGCGAATTGCCGGTTCCGGTTCGATCGAATTCCCCGCCGATCATGCCCATATCCCATAGATACGCAGTTCCGGGGCATTCTGCGCCAACACGGGCCGTTCCGACAGCCGGCCGTCCGCGCTACGAGCGCGCCTGGTAGAACGCCACTTCCGAGATCGCGTGCCACGCGCGCGCGCCGTGGCGATAGGCCCGAAAACTGTCGTAAACGCGCTGCGCCATCGGGTCGCCCTCGGCCACCCGCGTGAGCACCTCGTCGCTGGCCTGACGCAAGGCGTCGAGTACCGTGTCGGGCAACTGCCGGAATGTCGCTCCCTGCGCGTGCACGAGGTCCTTCAGCGCCTGCTGGTTGCGCGTGGTGAACTCGGCGAGGAGGTCCTCGTTCAAGGCGCGGCACGCCAGTTCGACGATGGTCGCGAGATCCTCGGGCAACGCTTCGAACGCCGCCTGGTTGACGATGCACTCGAGTGTGGTGCCGGGTTCCTGCCAGCCCGGGTAGTAGCAGTATTGGGCGATGCGCTGCAGCCCGATGGCCGCATCATCGCCGGGTGCCACCCATTCTGCGGCGTCGATCGCACCGGACTTGAGCGCGGCGAAGAGATCCTTGCCCGCGACCTGCACCGGGATCGCGCCGAGCCGGCGCATGACCTCGCCACCGAGGCCCGGCATGCGAATCTTGAGTCCGCGCAAGTCGGCGACGGACGTGATCTCGCGGTTGTACCAGCCAGCGGTCTGCACGCCGGTATTGCCCGCCGCGAATGGCACGAGTCCGAAACCCGCGTAGAGCTCGCGCCACAATGCCATGCCGCCACCGTGGTGCAACCAGCCGTTCATTTCCTGCGCATTGAGGCCGAACGGCACCGCCGCGAAGAACGGCGCGGCGGGCGCCTTGTCCTGCCAGAAGTAGGCGGCGCCGTGTCCCATCTGCGCGCCACCGGCTGCGACCGTGTCGAACACTTCGAACGGCGCGACCTGCTGGTTGCCGCCGTGCACGTCGATCCGCAGCCGCCCGTTGCTGGCGCGTTCGATCCACTTCGCGAGCCGCTCCGCGCCGGTACCGAAGCCTGGCGCATGCGCCGGCCAGGTCGTCACCATCTGCCAACGCAGCGAATAGCCGCCGCATCTCGGCGCGCATCCCGCCAGCGCGGCGACGCCACCGAGCGCGGCAGCCTGCAGCAGGACGCGGCGGCGATCGATCGACATGGCGGGCCTGCCGTTGCGACGGAGCCGGCAGTGTAGGCCGCGCGGCAAAAATGGTGGAGCGGGGCGGCCAAACCAGCGCCGCCACGCTGCCGGCGGCCGATTCGCTGCCGTTCGTCGCCACCCCGATCGGGTGAACGAAAGCCCAACAACCCCGCTGGTAGACTCGAATTCCTTGCTCGTCACTCATCAGCAGGAAGCGGTCATGCAAGCCAAAGTCGGTCACTACGAAATCGTCTCGGAACTCGGCCGGGGCGGCATGGGCGTGGTCTACAAGGGTCACGAGCCGGCACTCGGCCGGTATGTCGCGATCAAGCAGCTGGCGCCTTCGCTCGCGCACGACGAGAGCATCAAGCAGCGCTTCCTGCGCGAGGCGCGCTCGATGGCCGCGCTCAACGATCCGCACATCGTGCAGATCTACCTCATCGGCGAGGAGGACGGCCAGCCGTTCTTCGCCATGGAATTCGTCGAGGGCGAATCGCTGTCCGCGCTGCTCAAGCGCGAAGGCCGCATGAGCGCCCCGCACGCCGCGCGCGTCGTGTTCCAGACCGCGCAGGGCCTCGCCACCGCGCACGCCAAGGGCGTCATCCACCGCGACATCAAGCCCGGCAACCTCCTGCTCACCACGCGCGGCATGCTCAAGATCGCCGACTTCGGCATCGCGTTGTCGGCGTCTGACACGCTCGCCAGCAAGCTCACCGCGACCGGCGGCTTTGTCGGCACGCCGGGTTACCTTTCGCCCGAAGTGTGCATGGGCAAGCCGGTCGACGCGCGCGCCGACATCTTCGCGCTCGGCATCGTGTTGTTCGAACTGCTGACCGGCCGCATGCCGTTCCGCGACGAAAGCCCGCTCGGGCTCATGCTCGAAGTGGTGCAGACTGAAATCCCCGACATCCGCGAGCTCAACGGCGAAGTCGACGAGCAGCTCGCCGGCATCCTCGCGAAGATGACCGCGAAGAATCCCGACGACCGTTTCGCCACCGCCGACGAACTCGCCGCCGCGCTCGCGGAGCACCCAATGGTCACGCGCAACGCCGCCGTCACCGCACGCATCATCATGTCGCCGGCTGCGGCCACCATGGTCGCGCCGATGACGCCGATCCCCCAGTCGCTGCTCACGCCGGCGCCCAACTTCGGTGTGCCGGCAGCAGACGTGGCAACGCGAGCGCTGACGCCGGGTGGTGTCGCCATGCCCCTGCCGAGCGCTGGCGTTGCCGGGCAGGACATCGCCACGCACCAGCGTTCGCTCGAGCCGATGGCGCGGCCTTCCGCGCTGGCGCGGCCGGATCGCGGCAGCGGCAACAACAACGGCCTGTGGCTCGTCGCCGCAGCGTTGGTGCTGCTGCTCGCCGGCGGCGCGTGGGCCATGCGCGCCCAGTGGATGCCCGGCGCTGCGGGCGAGTCCGCCAGCGCGACGACCGCGAGCAACGCCGCCGCAGCCGCTGCGGGTATCGCAGCGGTCGTGGCCACGGCCACGCCGAGTGACGCCACCGCGCGTCAGCCGACCGAAGCCGAACGCGCCGCGCGTGCCGCGACGGTTGCAGGCGTGATCGCGGAAGCCGACGCCGTCTCCGGTGAGGGTAGCGCCGCGAACGCGGGTGCCGCGAATGGCACGAACGCCGCGACACAAGCTGCCGGCCTGGGCGTCGCTGGCGCGCTCGCAGCTTCCGATGCCAACGCGTCAGCGAACGGACTCGCGCAGGCCGAGCCCGCAGCGCTGGCCGCCAGCGACGGTGCGCGCAACGCCGCGAACGCCGACCCGGGTGGCAGTGCCGTGGGCCCGCGCGCAGGACGTCGCGCCGCCCTCGCGGCCGCTGTGGCCGATCGTCGCGAAGTGCGCGCGGAAGAGCGCCGCGAACCGGTTGCCGTGCGCAACGTGCCGCGCCGCATCGCCATCATCACCATCGGCGACACCGCGGTCACAGGACCCGCGCGCCAGATGCTTGAGGAAGCGTTGAGCGATGGCGGGTTCGACTTGTTCGATACCGACATGGCCGGCGTGGGCGATCTGTCCGTTGGCCAGATCCCGGGCGCCGTCGGCCACCTCGCGCAGCGCAACGGCGTCGGCGCCGCCGTCGTCATCCGCGCGGAGCCCGCGGGCTCGCAACAGCTCAACTACTACGGACGCAGCTCGCAGATGAATACCGCGCAGCTCTCGGTGAAACTCTACGACGCCGCCTCGCGCTCACCGATCGGCGCGGGCTTCCGCGCGCCGGTGAACTACACCGGGCCCACCGCCGACTACAACACGCGCGAAGCGCTGCAGCCGAACGTGAGCCAGGTGCTCAGCAACCTCGCGCGCTATCGCGACGCCGATCGGGGGTGAGGCCGGACTTGTCCGCGCCACTGGCGCGGTCCGGCCAGCGGCCTGCATGCCGCTGGCGTTCGCTGACGCGCGCGGCATTGCCGCGCAAGCGGCGTCAACTCACCCCGCCGAAGGCCCGAAACAGGATGTTTCGGGCCGGCTTCGACTTGGGGAGCGCACGGATGCGCAGAGCCTGGTCGAACGTCACGACTTCGCGCGTCATCGCGAGGGCAATCGGGGCTGAGGCGGATCGCGATCATGACGCTGCCCCGCGAACACGCTTCCGAACGAAGTCCACTCTGACCCCACCTTTCGCGTCGGCGCCTCGCGGGGTTGCTCGCCTCAGCGCGCAGCTTTCAGGATGTGGTTCGCTTCGTCCAGATGCATCGCCACGTGTCCGCGCGTGTTGGTGAAGTGCGTGCGCACGGCCTCGTCGGTGGCGGCAGGGATGAACTTGTTGTCGATGGCGTCGATGGCCTCGGTATGGCCGGCCGCCATCGCCTCGAGATAGGCCTTTTCGTAAGCCGCACCCTCGAGGGCGGCAAGCGACGCCAGCTCGGCGGCGCCCTTCGCCTTCATGGCGTCGATCTCGGCAGACTGCACGAGCCCGTTAACCAGCGCCTTGGTCTGCGCCAGATTCTCCGTGTGCTCCTCGTGCAGCAGGTCCGCGTACTCGAGCGTCGCGCCGGTCACGCCCTTTGATTTCGCCTGCTCGGCGGCTGCGATCTCGTGCTCATCGATCGCGATCAATCGTCCGAGCGCTTCCGGCTGCGATGGCACTGCTGCTTCCATCGGCGGCGGCGCGGGAGCGGCGGGCTCCGGTGCCGGAGCGACGGCGGGTTCGATGGCCCCGACGGAGTCAAGCGCTTCGGTGCCGTCTTCTGACTTCTTGTCACAACCGACAGTCAGGAGCAGCGACATTGCCGCGGCGAGGCAAACCGCTTTGTTCGACATGGGATTCTCCGTGTGGAATGTGGGTCGAGGCCAGCGGCGTTGCGCCGGCGCCAGCCTCGAGATGGTGTGTCTCCAGTCGTGCAGGAAAAGTGAGGGTGGATCGACGAAGGTCGTCAGGTTCTTGCGCCCGCCGGCGCAGCGCTGGATGCGCGCTCTTCATGCTGTCCGGGGAGCACGGATGCCACACTTGGGCCATGCAGGTTTTTCCATCCGGCGGTCCCGAGTTCGACCGGGTGGCCTGATCGGCCTCCGCCACGAACCCCGGCATCCCACAGCAGGAGTGGCTCACTCATGCAATCGATCTTTCCGCCACCGGCGTCAAACGCTTCGTTCCGGATCGCCGCGCCACGCTGCCGCTCGACGGCGCGCTAGGCAGCGACTTACATGGCGAGATACGGGTGGGAATGCGTCTCCTGCGGCGTCCGGCCCACGTGGCTGTCTGTTTGCGGGTCGAAGAGCATTGCCGCCTTCATCTGGGACGAGCTGGCGCCGAGCGGATGGGATCAGCAATTGTTGCGCCGCACCTGCAAGTGCCGCCACCGCTCGGTGTACATCACCTATCGATTGAAGCGCGGCGATCCGGATCGGGTCAGCGTCAGGCACATCGTCGGCTTGAGCCTCGAAGGCGAGTACGTCCCGATGCTCTGGGAGACGTTTCGGCATTCGGCGCCGAAGACGCGGTGGATCGACTTCAAGTATCAGCGCGGACGCAGTCCCTGGGGGCTGACCAAGCGACTGGTCCTCGAGCAACCGCATCTCACCAAGTTGCTGCGCGCGTACGAGACGGCCACCCGACGGCGCCTCGTTGCCGCTGCGTGACCCACGCGTCAGCCGCAGCCGTCGCACACGATAGGCGGCAGCGGGACAAACCCGACGCGGGCCCGCGAACCCGCAATCCGCACTGCGCTCGCGCTAACCCTCGAAGCCGTTGCTGAAGATATTTTCCGGCGACGCCGCCGTGGTGTTGGTCGTCGCGGTGTTGTTGTTGGTGTTCGGATCGGAGACGCTGCCATTGACGACGGCGGTTGCACTATTGGTGAGCGTGCCCGTGGTGCCGGCCGCCACGGTGCCGTTGACCAAGAACGTGACGTTGCTCCCGACCGGCAGGCTGATGTTCTGCGTGATGTTGCCATTGCCAGACGCCGCGCACGTGGCGCTGCCGGTGGCGCTGCAGGTCCAGCTCGGCGCGACGTACGCCGCAGGGAAGATGTCGACGACGGTGTTGCTCGGGGAGGCCGCCGGCCCGGCGTTGCCGATGACGATCGTGTAGGCGAGCGGCTGTCCTGCCCGGTACTGCGCAGGCGTGGTCGATGCGGTCGCCGAGACATCCGCCAGCTGCGGCCCTGCCGCGCAATCGACCACCGCGCGGATGACCCAGTCGCCGTTGATGCCGAAGCTCTGCGAGTTGAACCAGGTGAAAGTGCCTGCGGGAAATTCGGCGAACAGCGCGTTGCGGCCGCTGGTGTTGCCGTCGACGTCGCGGACCACGCTCGGATCGCCTGCCGCCACGGTGGTACCGAACTGGAGCGCCACCACGAAGGTCTCATTGGCGTTGACCGGCACGATCAGTGGAATGACGTTGTTCTCGTCGAGGAATCGATACTCGTTGAGCAATCCGTCGGTGAGCACCGGGCCACCGATTTCCTGCGCCAGCGCGCCGGGCGTCGGGAATGCCCCGGCCCGGTAAATCTGGATGCCCGAGTGGATCGTCTGGCCCGAGGTGCCGGCTCCGGAGCGCCAGAACACCTGCACCGCCCGGATATTGCCGTTGCACGGCGAAGTCAGCCACGAGGCTGCCTTTTCATTCGGTGAAAACCCGCCGACGATGACGGCTTCGGAGAAGTTCGCGAGCGAGTCGTTGCGCACGGTCATCTCGACCGCCTGCGCCGGCAGGCTCATCGACACGAGACACACGATGGTTGCGAAGCGGAGTTCCATGCCGGCTCCCTGATGGCCCCTTCCCATGCTGCACTGTCACCATAAACCCGCGGACGGCCGGCGATACGAGACGGCGTTCACGGATGGTTGGCGCCGATCATGGCGCGCCGCACGAGGGGCCGCAAATGGGCGGGACGAGGCGCGACACGCTGGCCACCGCAGAGGCGGACGCATGACGCTGGTCATCGCGCATCGCGGCGCCAGCGCGCTGCGGCCGGAGCACACGCTCGCGGCGTACGCGCAGGGCATCGCGGACGGCGCCGACCTCGTCGAACCGGATCTCGTGGTCACGCGCGACGGGGTGCTGGTGGCGCGCCACGAGAGCGAGATCGGCGGCACCACGGACGTCGCCAACCATGCGGAGTTCAGGACGCGGCGCACACGCAAGCGGATTGACGGGCGTCAACTCGAAGGCTGGTTCACCGAGGACTTCACGCTCACCGAGCTGCGCACGCTGCGCGCCCGCGAGCGCTTGCCGGAACTGCGCGGCACCCGTCATGACGGCGCATGCGCCATTCCGACATTCACGGAGATCATCGAGCTCGTCGCCGCGGAGTCGTCCGCCCGTGGCCGCCTGGTCGGCATCGCGCCCGAGCTCAAGCATTCGACGTATTTCCGCGGCATCGGACTGCCGATGGAAGACACCTTGCTGGCCGAGCTCGCGGCGCATGAGCACACGCGCCGCGCACCGGTACTGGTGCAATCGTTCGAGATCGCGAACCTGCGCGCACTGCGCGCACGGCTCGACGGCGACAACGCCAACATCCGCCTGCTGCAGCTGATCGGCGACGCATCGAGCTCGCCGTGCGACCAGATGGGTGCCGACGCGCCCTTGCGCTACGCCGACATGACGGCCGTCGAAGGGCTATGCAGCATTGCCACCTACGCGCACGCGATCGGCGCACCGGCGCGCCGGATCATGCCGGTCGCTGCGGACGGCAACCTCGCAGCACCGACCGCGCTGTTGCGTGACGCGCATGCCGCTGGTCTCGACGTGATCGCGTACACGTTCCGCCCCGAGAACCATTTCCTGCCGCGCGCGCTGTGGCTGGGCGATGATCCGCGGACCCGCAACGAAGCGGGCTCGATCGCCGAGATCCGCGTCTACGTCGACG
>JBKJSW010000196.1:0-3758 GCA_046595765.1 Ahniellaceae bacterium | reverse complement strand
ATCGCTTCGGCGAATACGCGCTGCTCGCGCAGGACCGGCGCAGTGCCAGCGTGCGCGCGTTGGAGCCGTGCAGCGTCATGCGCATGACCGGCGACGATTTCAGGAAACAGCTCGGCGCATCCATGCTGCGCGAAGTCGATCCGGAGCAGGTCACGGACGACGCGGTGCTGCTGGACGTGCGCTTGCCCGAGGAGTTCAAGCGTGGACGCTTGCCCGACAGCGTCAACCTGCCGCTCGAAGTGTTGCGTACCCGCATGCACGAACTCGATCCGAAGCGTGCGTACGTCGTCTACTGCGACACCGGCCGCCGCAGCGCGGGCGCCGCGTACCTGCTGGTCGAACGCGGCTTCGATGCGGCACTCCTGCGCGGCGGAATCTCCCCCGATGAAATGCCGGTGCGCGGTTGACCGCCATCGTTACCGAACCCAAGACGGTCTCCATGCAATCCAATACCCTCAGTGCCACCATTTCGCCCGCCAGTGGGCTCGACGTTCTGTCGCGGCAGGAAGTCAGCCGCTTGCGCAGCGCCAGCACCGGTGACCTGCAGATGCTGCTGCGACGCTGCGCGCTCGCGGTCCTCTCCGGCGGCATGACCAACGACGACCCGCGCGCGATGCTCGAGCGCTACCCCGATTTCGACCTGCAGGTGCACCAGCAGGACCGGGGCATCCGCATCGAGCTGCTCAATGCGCCCGAGACGGCGTTCGTGGACGGCCGCATGATCCGCGGCATCAACGAACAGTTGTTCGCGGTGGTGCGCGACATCGCGTACCACGCGACGCAGGTGGCGCAGGACCGGTTCGACCTCGCGACGTCGGCGGGACTCACCAACACCGTATTCGAGATCCTGCGCAACGCCCGCGTGCTCAAGGCACACGAGGACCCGAGCCTGGTGGTGTGCTGGGGCGGGCATTCGATCGGCCGCGTCGAGTACGACTACACCAAGAAAGTCGGCTACCAGATGGGACTGCGCGGCCTCGACATCTGCACCGGATGCGGCCCGGGCGCCATGAAGGGGCCGATGAAGGGCGCCACCATCGGCCATGCCAAGCAGCGCCGCCGGGCCAACCGCTATATCGGCATCACCGAGCCCGGCATCATCGCCGCCGAGTCGCCGAATCCCATCGTCAACCACCTCGTGATCATGCCCGACATCGAGAAGCGCCTCGAGGCATTCGTGCGCATCGCGCATGCGATCGTGGTGTTCCCGGGTGGCGTCGGCACCGCGGAGGAGATCCTGTACCTGCTCGGCATCCTGCTGCACCCGGCCAACGCGGAAGTGCCGTTGCCGCTGGTGCTGACGGGCCCGCGCGAATCCGCTGCCTACTTCGAACAGATCGACGCATTCCTGCGGCTGGTGCTCGGAGAGTCGGCGGCGTCGCGCTACCAGATCATCATCGACGATCAGGCGGAAGTGGCGCGCGCCGTCAAGCGTGGCATGAACGAGGTCCGGGAGTACCGGCGCAGCACCGAAGATGCGTTCTTCTTCAACTGGGCACTGAAAATTGACCTGCCGTTCCAGCAACCCTTCCTGCCCACGCACGCGCGCATGGCCGGCCTCCGGCTGCACCGCGACATGCCGACGCACGAGTTGGCGGCAGACATGCGACGCGCGTTCTCGGGCATCGTGGCGGGCAATGTCAAGGAAGATGGCGTGCGCGCGATCGAGCAGTTCGGGCCGTACGAGATCCATGGGCAGGCGGAGCTCATGCAGGCGCTCGACGCACTGCTCGCGGCCTTCGTCGCCCAGCATCGAATGAAGCTGCCCGGCGCCAAGGCGTACCAGCCCTGCTACCGGATCGTCGCGTAGCCTCTCTCCGCTGGTTCGCATTAGTGCGATTGGCGCACACTCCGCGTCGCGCTTGTCGGCATGCGGGTGCCGGTTATCGTGACCTGACTGTGACCTGGGGAGCAGCGGAGTAGCCTCCCGCCGGCACAACCCCAGGCCCGCTCATGTCCAGATCCATTCCCGCTGCCGGTTTCAGCATCATCGAACTCATGGTCACGCTCGCCATCGTCGCGATCCTGGCGGCCGTTGCCTTGCCGAGTTTCGAGGGTGTGCTGCGTTCCAATCGTCTGGCGACTTACACCAACCAGCTGGTCGCTTCGCTGACGCTTGCGCGCTCCGAGGCCACCCGCAATCCGACCGGAGCGGCTCTCTGCACGTCGACCAACGGCTCGACCTGTGGCGGCGGGTGGAACGATGGCTGGATGGTCTGGATCGACGTCAACGGCAACGGCAACCCGGACGCAGGCGAGCGTGTCGTCCGCTACACCCAGGGCAACCCCAAGCTTGCGCTTGCTTCCACGGCGCTGCCGGCCGCGGGCGGCTCGCTGAAGATCCGCTTCGACGCCCGTGGCCGCACGGTTGGAGCCGCCCAGACTTACACCATCGACGTGCAGCCCGACGATTGCCCCTCGGGCAAGGACCTGGTCCGCCGCCTCAGCGTGCGTTCGACCGGGCAGGTGCAGACCACACACGAGACATGCACATGACGAAAGAGATTCC
Source organism: Ahniellaceae bacterium (assembly GCA_046595765.1). Taxonomy (GTDB): domain Bacteria; phylum Pseudomonadota; class Gammaproteobacteria; order Xanthomonadales; family Ahniellaceae; genus JBBQNY01. Next base: position 1,249 of record JBKJSW010000196.1, on the reverse strand, counting down.
TTCCGCGGCCCGCCGGCGCCGCATGGGTTCCTTGCAACCCGGTGCGCGTGCCGCAGGCTTCAGCATGATCGAGGTGCTGATCGCGCTGCTGGTGCTGGCGTTCGGACTGCTGGGCTTCGCGCTGCTGCAGACCTTGAACCTTCGCTACACGCAGAGCGCGAACTACCGCACCCAGGCCACCAACCTCGCTTACGACATGCTCGACCAGATGCGCGCCAACCGGCTGACCACCACGCAGTACACCGGCGCCACGTTCGCTGTCGGCGGAGCATCGGGGGCGAACTGCACGCGGCCCGTCGCCGCCGTCACGGTCGCGCAGAACATCTCGCGCTGGCAGTGCCAGGTAGTCGCCGCGCTAGGCCCGCAGTCGGCCGCCACGGTAACGTTCGCCGCAGGCATCGCCACGGTAACGCTGACGTGGGGCGAACGCCTCGCGGTCGATCCCAACACCACCTTCGCCGTGGCATCGAGGCTATGAGCATGCGTCGGCTTCGTCGCACGGCGTCCGGCCTGTCGCTGATCGAAATCATGATCGCGCTGGCGATCGGCAGCCTGCTGCTCATCGGGCTCATCCAGGTGTTTGCAGCGTCGCGTACGTCCTCGCAGTTGGCCGAGGGCATGGCGCGGTCGCAGGAAAACGCGCGCTTCGCGATGGAGTTCCTGCAACGCGATCTCCGCATGGCGGGGCACTTCGGGTGCGTCAACGACCAGTCGCACCTGCAGAATGTCGGCGGCATGACCAATCATTTCCCGCTCGGCACTCCCGCCACGTGGGGGGTCGACTTCCCGAGCCAGGTGCAGGGGGCGTCGGTGCGCGGCTACGACGCCACCAACACGGCGCCGGGACAGACGCTCACGCTGGGCGCTGCTGCCGGCGGATGGACTCCCGCGTTGCCCTTGGCGATTGCTGCGCTGGCGCCGCTGCCCGGAAGCGACCTCATCGAGTTGCGATTTCTCGGTCATGAAGGCGTGCTGGTGTCGAGTATCGTCAATCCGACCGCTGCGCAGACGCTCATCACGGTGCCCGCGGCACAGTGGGGCACGTTGACCGAGAACGGCGTCGCCAATCCGACGATGTTCGGCTTGTCCGATTGCAGCTATGCCGACGTGTTCCCGGCCGCGGCGGTCAACCCGGCGGCCGGAACCGTACTCGTCAACCAATTCATCAATCGCTACACCGCGCAACCGGCGGGCGACGCCACGCTCTACCGTCTCGAGTCGATGGTGTAGTACATCGCTCCCGGTGCAG
>JBKJSW010000185.1:0-6270 GCA_046595765.1 Ahniellaceae bacterium | reverse complement strand
CCGGTTTCAATTTCTCTTTAAAGAATGGATCCCAGCAGATCCGTCTGCCCGTCAAACAACTCTCATTTTTGCCGGGCAGCGCCATCCACGCTACCCGCGTGACGATCATCAAAGCGGACTGGAACAATCTTGTGCCGCTTGAAGCCATGGGCGAACAGGTCGGTGGCAAAGTCGTTTTGGTGGAACGGCCCGCGGGTGAAGCGAACTCGCTCGAAGAGTACGAGGCGCGCGTGGCCGAACGCCGCGCGGTGCTGGACCGAATCGGCCAACTGGGCGCGACACTGGTGCTGGTCCTGGACCGCGAGCACGAGACCGGAAATGGCGGCGGGCGCGGCGATGTCGTCGATCCGTCCAAGCCGCCAGCGACAGTGCTCAACCTCACCTTGCATGGAAAACAGGCCATCGCTTTTTGCGATGCGCTGCCCATGGGCGTAACTCCGGCCACCCTCGACATTGACATGGCAGCCGCGTCAATCACACCGATCAAGCTCCGCAACATCGCCGCCGTGCTGAGAGGCACCGATCCCGCGCTCAAGGATGATTTCATCGTCGTCAGCGCCCATTACGACCACCTCGGCATGAGCACCGATATGCCGAGCGACCAGATTTTCAATGGCGCCATCGACAACGGCAGTGGTACGGTTTCACTCATCGAAATTGCGACCGCACTAGCGGGCATGCAACCAAGGCCGCGCCGCAGCATCCTGTTCCTCAACCTGTTCGGCGAGGAGCTGGGCATGCTGGGATCAAGCTATTACGGCGAAAACCCGTTGGTGCCCATTGCGAGAATCGCTGCCGGCGTGAATTTGGAGCAGACTGCCCGCCAGACTGGCGCGCACAGCACCGCGCACCAAGCCAACGTGACGGGGTTCGATTTCTCAACCTTGCCCACCACCCTGGCCGAGGCCGGTGCGCTGACTGGTACCCGCGTGTTCAAGGATCCGGAAAACAGCGATCCGTATTTCTCGCGCAGCGACAATGTGATGCTGGCGCGCATGGGCGTACCGGCACATACCCTGTCCGTGCTGTATGACTTTCCCGACTATCACTCGCAGGGCGATCAATGGGAGAAGGTGGATTACGACGATATGACCCAGGTCACCCGCACGGTCGCCTTGGGCATACTGATGCTGGCCAACGACCCCACGGCGCCCCGGTGGAACCAGGCGCTGCCCGCCGTCGCGCCTTATCTCAGAGCCCAGGAGGCCATGGAGCGTTGATCGTTTCAGCGCTCAAGCCGAGGAAGTTTTACGCGGTGATTGAACCCGGCTCTTCCATTTTTGCATTAGCGGTGGCTCCGGCCCATCAACGGGGGCGCGCTTCGCATCCTCGAGACTTCAAAGGCGGTAACGAAGGTTGGAGGTTTCACAGCGCTTCAACGGGCGAGGCGCTTCGTAATACTTGCAGGCGTTGGAAAGTGCCGAAGACTGCGGCTGGCACAGCCCTTCAACGGGCGAGGCTCTTCGTGACTTCCTGCGACTTCGCAATCTAATGGTCGGGGCGGCGAGATTCGAACTCGCGACCACCACACCCCCAGCGTGGTGCGCTACCAGGCTGCGCTACGCCCCGACTGTGTGGACGCGGGATTGTACGGGATAGAACCGGGGTTGTGCGGACCAAGGCAGGCCGCCAGCCAGTCAGGTGCTCTCGGGCGGCGACTGGATGAATGCCTGCATCTCCGTCTCGATACCCTCGCGCAATTGCATGAGCCGCTGCGCGTACTCGGCAAAACTCCGTTGCTCGTCGGTCTGGGGAATCCACTTCGGCACGGCCACGGGCTTGCCCTCGCTGTCGAGCGCCACGAACACGATCACGCAGTGGGTGGTCTGAACCCGGCTCTCTGACATCGAGTCGCTGGCCCAGACATCGACCGCAAGGTGCATGCTGGTGTTGCCGGTGTGGATAATTCGGGCGCTGACTTCGACCACGTTGCCGATCAGGATCGGTGCCAGGAAACGGATGCCACCGACGTAGACCGTGACGCTGTAGCGACCACTCCATCCCACCGCGGCCGCCCAGCCGGCCTGGTCGATCCACTTCATGACCATGCCGCCGTGGACCTTGCCCCCGAAGTTGACGTCGGAAGGCTCGGCGAGGAATCGCAGGGTCACTTCGGATTTGCGCGGCATGGTGGGTCCTGTGCTGTCATCAGGAGGCCAATGTACGCCAGTCCCCATGCCTTCCATGGATCGCCGCGAGGCGCGACCCATGGACCGTCCAACGCGCCGATCGATCGCGCCTTGCAGCACCCCTACAGATAAACGAGGGTCAGACGTTGAACAGGAAGTGCAGCACGTCGCCTTCCTTCACCACGTAGTTCTTGCCCTCGAGACGGAGTCGGCCGGCATCGCGCGCGGCGGATTCGCCCTGGTACTTGATGTAGTCGTCATAGCCGATGGTCTCGGCGCGAATAAACCCGCGCTCGAAATCCGTATGGATGACACCTGCCGCCTGCGGCGCGGTGGAGCCGGCCTTGATCGTCCACGCGCGCACTTCCTTCGGGCCGACGGTGAAGTATGTCTGCAGGCCCAGCAGGCGGTAGCCGGCATGGATGACGCGATCAAGACCTGGTTCGTCGAGGCCCATGTCCTCGAGGAAGACCGTGCGCTCTTCCTCGTCGAGCTTGGTGAGCTCGTCTTCAATCGAGGCGCACACCGGCACGACTTCCGCGCCTTCGGCCGCGGCGTGCTCACGCACGCGATCAAGGAACGGATTGTCCTTGAATCCATCCTCGCGCACGTTGGCGATGTACATCACGGGCTTGAGCGTCAGCAGGAACATGTCGCGCAGCAGCGCGCGTTCCGCGGCGTCGAGGTCGAGCGCACGCGCTGACTTGCCCTGGTTCAACGCGGCTTGCACCCGCAGCAGCACGTCGCGCTTGGCCGCCGCTTCCTTGTCGCCGGCGCGGGCCGAACGTTCGGCCCGGTTGAGCGCCTTCTCGACGGACTCGAGGTCCGCCAGCTGCAGTTCGGTGTCGATGGTCGCGATGTCGGAGATCGGATCGATCCTGCCCGCCACGTGCACGATGTCGGCGTGCTCGAAGCAGCGCACCACGTGCGCGATGGCGTCGACCTCGCGGATGTGCGCGAGGAACTGGTTGCCGAGCCCCTCGCCCTTGGACGCGCCCGCGACCAGACCGGCGATGTCGACAAACTCCATCGCCGTGGGAATCGTCTTCTGCGGTTTGGCGATGGCGACCAGCGCGGCCATGCGCTTGTCGGGCACGGCGACGATGCCCTTGTTCGGCTCGATGGTGCAGAAGGGATAGTTCGCGGCTTCGATGCCGGCGCTGGTGAGCGCGTTGAAAAGTGTCGACTTGCCGACGTTCGGCAGGCCAACGATGCCGCATTGGATTCCCATGATTCGATTCTTATCTGATGTTTGGTGAGGGCGGCGACGGCGCCGTGTGCAGGCGCTTCATCGCCTCGTTGAAATCGCCCGCGATCGCGAGCGGCAGCACCGCGAGCGCGTCGTCGACCGCGTGGCCGATGGCGCAATCATCGTCACGGGACGCGCGGCCCAGCACCCACGGCGTCACGCGATCCTTGTGCCCGGGATGACCAATGCCGATACGCAGCCGATGAAAGCGACCGTGCCCGAGCACCTCCATGGTGTCGCGTAGGCCATTCTGCCCTCCATGCCCGCCGTCAAACTTGAGTCGCGCAACCCCCGGCGACAAATCGAGTTCGTCATGCGCGACCAGCATCGCATCGGGTTCGATCTTGAAGTAGCGGAGCGCGGCGCCGACCGACAGGCCACTGCGATTCATGTACGTCGAGGGCTTGAGCAGGCGCACGACATCGCCGCCCAGTTCGATCTGGGCGGCGCTGCCATGGAGCTTGGCATCGGGACGCAACGTCACCTTGTGCGTCGCGGCGAGTGCATCGAGCCAGCGGAAACCGGCGTTGTGCCGGTCGTCCGCGTGTTCGGGTCCCGGATTGCCGAAGCCTACGATGAGTTTCAAGCCAGCCATGATTGAAGGAGCAAAAGGGGTCAGAGTCATTTTCCGGTGCGATGACCGTATCCGGCCCCAACACTTACTTCCGGAAAATGACTCTGACCCCTTTTGTCTTCACCTCAAGTCTTACTTCTTGTCGCCGTCCTTCTTGTCCGTCTTGGCGGCTGCGGCCGGTGCGGCAGCGGCGTCGGCACCCTCGACCGCGGTCGGATCGGCGACGATTTCCTCGCGACCCTCGTGCGCGGCCACGACTGCATGGTCGTGCTCCTTGCCGAGCTTGAGTTCCGGAATCTCGACGCCGTCGGGCAGTTTGAGGTCCGACAGATGGATGATGTCGTCCATCTGCAGGTTGCCGAGGTCGACGTCGATGAACGCCGGCAGATCCTTCGGCAGGCACGAGATCTCGACCTCGTTGATGCTGTGGCTGACGACCACGCCCTTGGTCTTGCCGGCCGGGCTCTCTTTCTCATTGAGGAAATGCAACGGAACGCGCACGCGGATCGCCTCGTTGGCCTTGACGCGCTGGAAGTCCAGGTGCATCAGCAACGGCTTGAACGGGTGCCGGTGCATGTCGCGCAGCAGGACCTGCTGCGACTTGCCGTCGATGTCGAGCGCGATCAGCGCCGAGTAAAACCACTCGCTTTGCGCGTGGCGCAGCGTCTGCAACTGATCCATCTGGATCATCTGGGGATCGGTGCCACCGCCGTAGACGATGCCCGGAACCTTGCCCGCGTGACGCAGGCGGCGGCTCGCACCTTTCCCCTGGTCAGTACGGCCTTCGGCCTTGATGCTGTGTTGTTCTGCCATTGCGATTACCTCAGTTGAAGACCGCGGTTGCGGCCGTTGATCCCCACTTCGCGACCAAAGCGGGGTGAAATCCTGTTTTCCTTCTCCCCGTCGAGACGGGGAGAGGAACAAACTTAATCTACGTACAAGCTCGACACCGACTGCCCGAACGCGATGCGCCGGATCGTCTCCGCCATGAGCTCGGCAACGCTGAGCTGGCGGATGCGCTTGCAGGCGCGCCCTTCCGCGGTCAACGGAATGGTGTCGGTGACCACCATCTCGTCGAGCTGCGAACGCTCGATGTTGGTGATCGCCGGCCCCGACAGCACCGGGTGGGTGCAGTAAGCGACCACCTTGCGTGCGCCCCGCGCCTTGAGGGCTGCGGCCGCGGCGCACAAGGTCCCCGCGGTATCGACGATGTCGTCCACCAGCACGCAGATCTTGCCTTCGACATCGCCGATGATGTTCATCACCACCGACTCGTTGGCGCGCGGGCGCCGCTTGTCGATGATCGCCAGCTCCGCGTCGTCGAGCCGCTTCGCAATGGCCCGCGCGCGCACTACGCCTCCCACGTCCGGCGACACCACGATCAGGCCATCGGTGCCCTGCGTCCGCCAGATGTCGGCGAGCAGCAAGGGCGACGCGTACACGTTGTCGACCGGCACATCGAAAAAGCCCTGGATCTGGTCCGCGTGCAGGTCGACCGTCAGCACCCGATCCGTGCCTACCGTTGACAATATCTTGGCCGCGACCTTCGCCGTAATCGGCACCCGCGTCGAACGCGGACGTCGATCCTGGCGCGCGTAGCCGAAATACGGCAGCACCGCGGTGACCGTGGCGGCCGATGCGCGCTTCAGCGCGTCGATCAGCACCACCAGCTCCATGAAATTCTCCGCCGTGGGCGCGCACGTCGGCTGGATGACGTACACCTCCTGCTTCCTGACGTTTTCCTCGATCTCCACCTGCGCTTCGCCATCGGAGAACTTGCCGACCAGCGCCTTGCCAAGCGGCAGGCTCAACTCGCGGCAGATCGCCTGCGCCAGCGGACGGTTGGCGTTGCCCGAAAAGATCAGGATGCCGTCGGAATCGCTGTTGGATGCGTGCGCCACCGGACGATCTCCAGCGAAATTGCGATCACGACCCGGGTGATCCAGGCGCTGGCGCGCCGAGGCCTTGGGCCGCGCGCACCGCGCAGTCTAGTCCACCGCCGCGTTGACTGCCGCTCCCGAGTCGCATTCCGTGCCGATCCTTCGGACTTTTTGATACTCGCAGCCGACCTGCGGCGGCGCGATGGTGCTGGGACGGAAGGATTCGAACCTTCGTATGCGGGAATCAAAATCCCGTGCCTTAACCGGACTTGGCGACGTCCCAATTCTGGGCGAAGGATCGGGCTCCTGCCCGACCTTCGCGAAGACGGCGCGGGCAAAGCCCGCGCACCTTTTCCGTCGCGCCTCGCGGCGCGCCGCCGGCACCTCCTGTGCCGGAACATCGCGGGCGAAGGATCGGGCTCCTGCCCGACCTTCGCG
>JBKJSW010000181.1:0-10337 GCA_046595765.1 Ahniellaceae bacterium | reverse complement strand
TCGGAACATCGCGTGACCGATTTCGCCGCGTTGCGATGGCTGCGCGCGCGTGCGCGTCCGCGCCGCAACGTGCGCCTCGTCGAACGCGGCTTGCTGGCACTGCGCATGTTGCTTGTTGTCGCGCTGGTGTTGCTGCTGGCCGAACCCGCCGTTGAGCGGGACGAGCGCGATGGCGCATGGACACTGGTTGCGAGCGGCGTCGATCCAGCCAGGATTCCGGGACGCGACGCGGGTGACCGCGCCGACTGGCGCTGGCTGGCGCCAGGGTTTCCTGCACTTGGTTCGCCTCGACCCGAAGCGGTCGCACCCGTCAGTAGTCTCCTGCGCGAACTCGACTCGCTCCTGCCGCGATCCACGCGGATCACGGTATGGGTACCTCGCGAGATGGCAGGTCTTGATGGCGCTCGCGTGCAACTCGGACGCCCGATCGCGTGGCGCATCGCTCCCGGGCGTACCCCGCTCAACAAATCCCGCGATCCCGTGCCGGAAACTTTCGCCGTACGCGCGGGTGCGGACCGGACGGGCGCACTGCGCTATCTGCGCGCCGCTGCGCGGGTGTGGTCGTTTGAAGTTGCCCGGCAGCAATCGACGGGCGCAACGTCTGTCGTGGAATCGATGCGACCCGCCGCACCAAATGTCGCCGACTCGTCGGCATTGCCGCGTGCAGGCCAGCCGCTGGTGTGGCTGCGGGCTGGCGAGCTGCCGGCGACCGTGCGTTCGTGGCTGGAGGAGGGTGGCACCCTCTTGATCGAACCCAGAACACCCCGGCCGATACAACTGGAATCATCTGCGGTGGTCTGGCGCAGTGAATCGGGCACGCCGCTCGCGTTCGCGCAGCGCGTTGGTCGAGGCAGGCTCGTGCGCCTTGACCGTCCATTGGCAGCGCCCGAATTGCCGGCATTGCTGCAAGGCTCGTTTGCCCGCGTCCTGCAAGGGCTGCTGTTTCCGCAGGAGTCGCGCGCGGATCGCGCCTGGGCTCGCGATGTCGCGCCGCTTCTCGATCGATCGCAGGTTGCGCAGTCGCGAAGTCCGATGGGCGCCAATCGCGAGCAGGTGCCGTGGCTCGCGCTTCTCGTTGCGATGCTCTTCCTGCTCGAACGATGGATGGCGACGTCGGCCCGTCGCTGGCGGCCCGCATGAGTCCGCCGGCGAAGCTTGCCGCGTTGTTGCGCTCGGTGCGTCGGCGCCAGTGGTGCATCGCGGGGGTGGTTGCGGTTCCCTGGGTCACGGCGACGTTTGCGGTCGCGCAGCGATTCATCGGCACCGGTGGCGCGGCGCTGTGCGCAGCAGTGCTTGCCGCCGCAACGTTTGCCTTCGCGTTCGCGGGCGCACGGCGTTTCAATGCGCCGTGGCTCACGCGTGCGCTGGATGCCGGTGTGCCGGAGATGGAGGACAGCACTGCGCTGCTCGCGACCGCCACGCCGGGTCTATCCGGATTGCAGACGCTGCAGCGGCAGCGAGTGGGCGAGCGCCTGGCCCGCATCGAACTGCCCGACCTGCGACCAGACTGGCCGCGACGGACGCTGGCCATTTCGTGGGTCGTGGCCGTGCTGCTGTTCGCGCTGGCATGGGTGCTGCCCGCGCCTCGGGGCGACTACGACCGCAAAGCGGATGTTGGTTCACCGGACATTCCCCGCAGTGCTGTGATCGCGCGCATCACCGCGGCCAGGCTGACGATCAAACCCCCGGCGTACACCGGATTGCCACCACGTGTGCTTGCAGGACTCGATGCACGCGCGCCCGCCGGTTCGATGCTCGAGTGGTCGCTGCAGGTGTCGCCGCAGCCGCTCCGCGTGCTGCTCGTGACGCGCACCGACCAGCGTCTGTCGCTGCAACCGGTGCATGGCGCGTGGCAGGGACGCACGGTCCTGTCGGCTTCGATGCTCTACCGCGTGGTGGCGGCCGAGCTGCCTGCGCTGGATCCGCGACTGCATCGCGTCGATGCGATACCCGACCGGGCCCCGCGGGTGCGCGTCATCGTGCCCTCGCGCACGCTCAATATGGCCACGCCGGGCCAGCGCAGCCTCGACCTCGTGTTCGAGGCAGACGACGACTATGCAGTCGCAAGTGCACGCCTGGTCGTGACGCTCGCCCAGGGGGGCGGCGAGAACATCGGAGTGCGCACGCTGACCTTTCCGATGGCGGGTACCGGACCCCGCGGGCACCGGCGCTACATCCGATCGCTCGAGCTCGCCGTGCTTGGCATGCAGGCTGGCGATGACCTGATTGCGCAACTGCATGTCGAAGACAACCGCGTGCCGCAGGCGCAGTCCGCGCGCAGTGCCAGCGTGATCCTGCGCTGGCCGCCGCCGGCCGGTGCGGCGAGCAGCGACATGGAAGGCCTCGTGCAGCGCGTGTTGCCTGCGTATTTCCGCAGCCAGCGCCAGATCATCATCGACAGCGAAGCCTTGCTGAAAGAGCGCGGTGCGCTGGGGACGGAGACTTTCCTCAAGCGTTCCGACAGCATCGGTGTCGACCAGCGGGTGCTCCGGCTGCGCTACGGGCAGTTCCTCGGCGAGGAGGCCGAGGATGGCTCGCACCTGCCGGGCAGTGCAGGGGGCGATGGCGATCCGTCTCAAGCGGCGTCAAGCACATCGTCGCTGTTCGCCGACGCGCACGCGCACGAGCAGCCGCGCGCAGACGCGGCGCGGGGAGAGGACGCCGCAGTGGAATCGGCGCACAGCGACCGTTCGGAACCGCCGGTGCGTGCAATTGGCAACGCCTCCGACGTAACCGCCGAGTTTGGCCACACCCACGACATCGCCGAAGCCGCGACGCTGCTCGATCCCGCGACGCAGAAGCTGCTGCGCGCGGCTCTCGGGGAGATGTGGCAGGCCGAGCTGCACTTGCGGCAGGGTTTTCCCGATCGCGCCTTGCCGTTCGAGCACCGCGCCCTGGATCTCATCAAGCAGGTGCAGCAGGCCGACCGGATCTACCTCGCCAAGGTCGGTCTCGAGATCCCGCCCATCGACGAGGCGCGCCGATTGACCGGCAAGCGCGACGGCCTGCGCGACCGCAACGACGCGCTGGCACCTGCAGCGGTCGGCAACGAATCGTTGCGTGCGCTGTGGATGGAACTCGGTCGGCCCACTGGGTCCGCGACCCGAATTGCACTCGAAGCGTCGCTTGCCGGGGCGGAACGCGAGCTTCTGTCGGGGGCGCAATCGGCGTCCGTGCTGGACGTCCTGGCCGCGATCGACGCGGTGCGGATGGATGCAGAATGCGAGCCCTGTCGAAAAAAGCTGGTTGCGAGCTTGTGGCCCCTGCTGCCGCATCCGGCGGCGAACGTACGTCGTCGCCACGACGGCGATCCATCCGCTCGCGCCTACCTCGATGCACTCGCGCGCGAACCGCGGTTATGAATCTAGATCCTGGGCTGCTCGCGCGTATTGCGTTGTGTGTGCTCGGGCTCGGCGTCGCGCTTGCGCTGGTGCGGCTGGCGCTGCGGACGTGGAGAAAGCCCGGCGCCAGCGTCGGCACCGCGTTTGCCTGGATGGCAGGTCTTGCCATGCTGCAACTGGCTACGGCGACGTTGCTCTGGTTCACCTTGTTCCCGCCCATGCGGCCGATGCGCGCCGAGACGCTGGTGGTGCTGACGGCGCGCGCTGCGTCGATGTCGCAACAGGCCACCGCAGAACGCGTCGTCGCATTGCCGGAAGCGCCGATGCGCGCGGGCGTGGAGCGCTTCGCGGATCTCGGCACCGCGTTGCGCCGCTTCCCCGGGACGCGACGCATCCGCGTCTTCGGTGCGGGCCTCGGCGCGCGGGATCGCGATGCGGCACGCGACGTCGTCGTCGAATTCGTGCCCGCTGCCCTGCCACCGGGCCTCGTGGAGCTGCGCGCGCCGACGCAGGTGGCACAAGGCGCGCTGTGGCAGGTTCATGGCCGCATCGTCGGGGTCAAGTCCGCAGTGGTGCAATTGCACGACCCGGCTGACGCCATCGTGGCGCGCGCAACCATTCCGCGTGGCGGACGATTCACGCTACCCGCGCTGGCCGGCGTTCCCGGACGCGTCGAGTACACATTGCGCGTGATGGCCGGCTCACGTCGTTTCGGCGCCGACACCCGCGTTCCACTTGAAGTGATCAAAGGCGATCGGGTGCGCGTGCTGTTGCTCGCGGCAGCACCGGGCCCCGAAATCAAGTACCTGCGACGATGGGCGTCCGACGCCGGTCTGGACCTCCGCAGTGAGATCAGGCTCGGCGCCGGCACCGCGCTGAGAACGGCAGGCCCGGCCTCCGCCGTGCATTCGCGTTTCGTGGACGCCGACCTCGTCGTGCTCGATGAACGCGCGTGGCGCGCGCTGGGAGAATCAGGTCAGGACGAATTGCTTCAGTCGGTGCGCGCGGGCGTTGGCGTTCTGATACGAATTGCCAGCGCGCTCACCGCCGACGATCGCGCGCAGCTGGGCCGATTCGGCTTCGATGCGCCGGTGCCGCTTCCTCGCGTTGCAGCAACGCCCAGCTCAGACGCGAACACCTCCCGTACGGCGGCTGTGACGCTGCGGCCTCCGGGCATCGCCGCGAGCGACGGTATCGCACTTCGCGATCCGCGCGATGACGCCGTGCTCGGGATCTACCGTAACGAAGGCCGGGGTCGTGTCGGTTTGTGGTGGGCCGTGGATACGTACCGAAAGGTGCTCGCGGGCGACGCTTCCGGGCACGGCGCCCTGTGGAGCCGGACGGTGGCGGAGCTGGCCCGACGCGGGGCCGCCACGGATCCGCCGGCAGGGATTGGAGTACCCATGCGAGTCAACGAGCGCGTTGCCATCTGCAGTTCGGATGCGCAGCCGGAAGTGATCGCACCCGATGGGAAGCGAATCGCGCTGGTAACGATTCGCGCAGCGACTTCAGCATCGAATCAACTGTGCGGCGCGTTCTGGCCACGCACGCGCGGATGGCATGTACTGCGCGCGGATGGAAGGAGCCATTCGTTCCACGTGCGTTCGGCGGCCGAAGCCCCAGGATTGTTTGCAGACTTCGATCGCGAATTGACACTGCAGCTGGCGGCCTTGACGGCGCCGCGGGTGCAGTCGACGGCGACCTGGCTTCCGCAGCAGCGCTGGCCCTGGTTCCTGGGATGGTTGGTCGCTGCCTCGCTGCTCTGGTGGAGCGAGCGCGCATCGACTCGCATCGCAGGCGAAGCGCAGCCCGTTGCAGACCCGCGCGCAGGTTGACTGGGCTGCGAAGTCCTGGCCGACCTCGGGCCGCATCGCCTCTGGGGGGTATCATTCGCCGCATGTCGAAACTGCTGTTCAACCTGCGCAACGTGCCGGACGACGAGGCGGACGAGGTGCGTGCGCTGCTCGAACGCAACGGCATCCGCACGTACGAGACGCGCCCGAGTCCGTTCGGAATTTCGTCGGGCGCGATCTGGCTCAAGGATGTCGAGCAGCACCCGCTCGCCAAGCGCCTGCTCGCCGAATACCAGAGCGATCGACTGCAACGCGTGCGCGGCGAAAGTGAGGCTGCCCGCCGCGAAGGGCGGGTTCCCGGCTTCCTCGCAGCGGCGCGGGCGCAACCATGGGCCATGTTGTTGCTGGTGCTCGCGATCGCGGCGGTGCTCCTGGTGAGCGCGTGGCCGTTCCTCTGGCTCGCGCGCTGAATCCAGGGCCAGTTCGGCAAAACGTCAGCAGCGGCGTTGCCCCGTACTCGCAGCGAATCTCCTACTTTCGCCCAGGTCCCGTGGTCTGCGGCGGCCGCGAACGGCTGGCCTGTGCCTGGCGAGCGCCGCCGTCCTGGGACTTTCCGCCGTCGTTACGTTTTTTCGGGTGCGGATCCTGATCGCGCTGGCCATCGCGAACGTCGTCTTTCTGCGCCTGCGAATTCTTGTTGACGTCGGGATCGCGACGACGCGCATCGCCTTTTTCGGTCACGTACTCGGCATCGGACGCACCACTATGGCGACCTGATGAACGTGACGTGCGATCGTCGGCTTCCATGCTGCCTTTGCGGTCGCCGTTCCGGGCGTTCTGCTTCGCTGAAGATGCGCGTGCCTGCTGCGCGGCAGCTTGCTCGGCGATCACGTCGACCTGGGGTTCGCGTTGGGTCGATGGGCGCTTGCTCCTGCTTTCGCCAATGGACTTCTTCGCAGGGGATTTAGCCGGTGAGGGCGCGTTGCTCGTTGCAGGGCCTGCGGCGGGCCTCGACGCTCTGGAGTTTGAGGACGCGGCCGATGTTTTGGACTTCAAGCTCGACTTGGTGGTGCCCGTCGCGGCCGGCGGCCCATTCATCGCATTTCGCATGCCCGTGGCGGCGCCAGTGGCCTTCGAGGTCCTCGGCTTTGCGACGGAAGTGGCCGCCCCTTTGTTAGCGTTTTGCTTGCCGACGTTGCCGACGCTGCTTCTGGACGCCGCGACCTTCCCGTTCGTACGCACCAGCTTCTTCGCGGGCGCGCTCTTCCTGGGGTCTGGTTTTGCGGCTGCTTTAGTCGCAACGGGCGCCACGCCTCTCTTTTTCGATGCAGTTGCCATGGAAGTCTCCGTGGGTCTCGCTGGAATGACGCTTGCCAAGTCGTCGCGGACGCTTCATCCGCCTTGCCGACGTTAACCGCAAGTGCGCGATCTGACTCACGTGTTTCGTGCGGCGAGTTGCGAATCGTTCACCCGGCCGCGCGAGGCGACTGCGAAGCGGTGGCCGGCAACGGGTTGCAGTTCTGCACCGGTCGCGCGGTCAGGCCATCTCCACACAGTTGCGGCCGCTCTGCTTGGCGCGATAAAGAGCCGCGTCGGCACGAGCGAGCCACGCGGCGGAAGTCTCGTCCATGGCGAGCGCGGCGCAGCCCACCGACACGGTGACCGGTCCAATCGGACTCGCAACGTCCCGTTCGATACGATCGCGCAGATGCTCGGCAGCGATAGCCAACCCGGCGACATCGGTACCTGGCAGCAGCACCACAAACTCCTCACCGCCATAGCGGAACAGGCGATCGACGCCGCGCAAGCCGGCTGCCGTCTGCCGGGCCAGATTGACCAGGACGTGATCGCCGGTTTCGTGACCGCATTCGTCGTTCACGCGCTTGAAACGATCGATGTCGAACAGGACCAATCCCGTTGCCGCGCCGCCGCGCTTGCGCCCTGCGACCGCAATTTCAAGTTCCGACTGAAGCGCGCGCCGGTTGAATATGCCGGTCAACGGGTCCTGTGAGGCCAGCGCTTCGAGCTGGCGGCGCTGGTCGTGCGTGCGACTCGACAGGATGTAGGAAAGCAGGCTGACGAGCAGGCTGCTGACGAGAAACGACATCAACTCGGCGGTCGAATCGAATGCCTTTCCGCGCACCACCAGAATGGCAAGCGCGGCCAGACTCACCACGGCTGCAGCGCGAAGCGGTATCAGGAAGTAATTGGTTATCTGGACGGCGTACATCCAGAACAGGCCGACATCACCCAGTAGGGATGCGCTCGCGACGGCGCCGGTGGTGTTGATTGCAGCCAGAATACGTCCGGGCCCAAGTACGTTGCCAGTGCGCCATGCGTAACCCACGACCGACAACATGCCCGCGACCAGCAGGGTGTCAAGTATTCCAGCACGCGTTGCGCCCGTCGCGAACCGGTACACAGCGAACGGCAGGATGAGCAGCGCGGAAGAGGCGCCGAACAAGGTAATCAGCGCAAGCTGGTAGTTGTTGCGAAGTCGAGCCAGCAAGTCCGGGTCCTCGAGATTCGGGGAGACGCAGCGCCAAGGTGATCATCGTAGCGCGGCGCCGTCGGGTCTCTTTGGCGGCATGAACAGGATATCGGGGCGTGCGAGACGCCGCGTGACCGTGCGATCCTCGCAGACATGACGGACTTCCGCTTCGACAATGCCTTCGTGCGCGAACTGCCGGCCGATGCGGAATCGGGCCCGCGTCAGCGCAACGTACACGGTGCTGTCTGGTCAAACGTGGCGCCGAGTCCCGTGGACGCACCGCGACTCGTCGCGTATTCACGTGAAATGGCTGCGACACTCGGCTTCGAACGCGGCTTCGTAGAATCCCCCCGGTTCGCGGAAGTCTTCGGCGGCAACGCGCTGCTTGCAGGCATGCATACTTATGCATCCGCATATGGCGGCCACCAGTTCGGGCATTGGGCAGGGCAGCTGGGTGACGGTCGCGCGATCTCACTAGGCGAACTGATCAACGCCGCAGGCGAGCGTTGGGAACTGCAACTCAAAGGGGCGGGGCCGACGCCGTATTCACGATCGGCCGATGGTCGCGCAGTGATGCGTTCTTCGATCCGCGAGTTCCTGTGCAGTGAGGCCATGCATCATCTCGGTGTACCGACCACGCGTGCCCTGAGCCTGGTCGCAACCGGCGAAGCAGTGATGAGGGACATGTTTTACGACGGACGCGCGGCGCTGGAGCCGGGCGCGATCGTGTGTCGGGTGGCGCCTTCGTTTATCCGTTTCGGGCATTTCGAGTTGCCGGCGTCGCGCGGCGAACTGGACCTCCTTCGCGTTCTGGTCGATTTCGCGATTCGCCGGGATTTCCCGGATCTGGAAGGCGAGGGCGACGCACTGATTGGCGACTGGTTTGGCGAAGTTTGCGCGCGTACCGCGGTGATGATTGCGCACTGGATGCGGGTCGGCTTCGTCCATGGCGTGATGAACACCGACAACATGTCGATCCTCGGACTCACGATCGACTACGGACCTTATGGATGGATCGACAACTTCGATCCAGACTGGACTCCGAACACCACCGACGCGCAAGGCCGGCGCTATCGCTTCGGCCATCAGGCTCAGGTGGCGTACTGGAACCTCGGCAAGCTCGCGAATGCGCTCGCGCCGCTGCTCCCGACCCACGAAATACTGCACGCCGGACTCCAACGTTATGCAGAGACGTTCATCGCTTGCGACCGGGCAAACATTGCGGGAAAGCTTGGATTCGCCGAATGCCGTGACGACGATGTAGCGCTGATGCAGTCGCTGCATGAGCTGCTGAGCAGGGCGGAAGTCGACATGACGATCTTCTTTCGCGCGCTCGCCGACTTTGAGGCAGCGCGCCCAACGCTCGGTGTGTTCGAGCACGCGTTTTACGACGCGGGCAAGCGCGAGGCGTCGGCATCCGGCTTCAACGACTGGCTGACACGTTACGCCGAGCGCGTCCTGGATGACGCGCGGCTGCCTGCGGACCGGATTGCCGCGATGAACGCGGTCAACCCGAAGTTCGTCCTGCGCAACTATCTCGCGCAACAGGCGATTGATCGCGCCGATGAGGGTGATTTCAGCGGCATCGAAGAATTGCTGGAAGTGATGCGGAACCCGTATGAACCGCAGCCCGGGCGCGAGTTGTTTGCACAGCGCAGGCCCGACTGGGCTCGTCATCGTGCCGGATGCTCGATGCTGTCCTGCAGTTCCTGAAGCAGGGCGGTCGGTCGCGGCCCATGGCGGGAAAAAGCGATCCGGGCGGGCCAGCAGCCCGCCAGGACCTGAAAACTGGGCCTCAGTGCCCCTTGGACGCCTTTTTCTCGTTCTTGGCGGCCTTCTTTTCCTTCATGGTCTTGCCGGGTTTCTTCTTGTCTTCTTTTTTCTTGTCCAGACCCTTGCTCATACCAAGCTCCTCTGGCGATGCGGGGCACAGTCAATTTGGCTGCGGCTGCCCGTTGACCCGATTATGCTGTGCGCACCCGGTCTCTGTGAATACGGCTGGACCGCGGCGACCGACTTCGAGGCAGCGCGAAAGGTCCGCGCCCCGACCGCAGCGAAATCTGGAATGAAAACATGTCCCTGTTGAACCTCGACGACGTCGGCCTCGGCGTCGGCGGCCCGCCCTTGCTCGAACACGTGTCCCTGTCCATCGACAGCGGCGAGCGCATCGCGCTGATCGGGCGCAACGGCGCCGGCAAGTCGACGCTGTTGCGATTGCTTGCCGGCGAGCTGGCGCCTGACGAGGGGCACGTCCGCCGCGGCGGCAGCCTGCGAGTGGCCCTGCTCGACCAGGAAGTGCCGCGCGATCTGGAGGGCACCGTGTTCGACGTGGTGACGTCCGGGATCGAAGGACTCGGCGCTGACCTTGCCCTCTATCATCACCTGACCCACGACGCGGACATGGACACGTCCTTGCTGGCCGACGTGCACGCGCGCATCGATGCAGCGCAAGGCTGGAACGTCGAGCAACGCGTCGAGGAAACGCTCACGCGCCTCGCACTGGACGGAGACGTGCGCTTCGTAGACCTGTCCGGCGGCCTCAAGCGCCGCGTCCTCCTCGCGCGGGCGCTGGTCTCGCAGCCCGACCTGCTGCTGCTCGACGAACCGACCAACCATCTCGACATCGAGTCGATCGAATGGCTGGAAGGTTTCCTGCGCGCGTGGCCCGGTGCCCTGGTGTTCGTGACGCATGACCGGCGCTTCCTGCGCACG
>JBKJSW010000176.1:0-2603 GCA_046595765.1 Ahniellaceae bacterium | reverse complement strand
CGAGCGCGAGCAGGTGCTTCACGGCTTCAACGCCACGCAGGCGCCGTACCCGCAGGACCGGACGATCCATGGGTTGTTCGAAGCGCAGGCGCAGGCGCAGCCGGACGCGATGGCGGTGGAGTACGCCGGGCAGTCGCTGAGCTATGGCGAGCTCAATCGTCGTGCGAACGCGGTCGCGTATCGCCTGATCGCGCTGGGTGTGCAACCGGACGATCGGGTGGCGATCTGCACCGGGCGCAGCGTGGAGATGGTGGTCGGCCTGCTGGGCATCCTCAAGGCTGGCGGCGCCTACGTGCCGCTGGATCCGGCGTATCCGCCCGACCGGCTGGCCTACATGCTCGAAGACAGCGCGCCGAAGGTCGTGCTGACCCAGGCCGAGCTGCGTTCGCTGCCGATGCTGGCCGCCACGACCGTGCCGGTGCTGGTGCTCGACGGCGAGGACTTCCGTGGGAGCGACGCCAGTGGCGATGCTCCTGCGTCGAGCAACCCGACGGTAGCGGGCCTGACCGCGCGTCACCTGGCCTACGTGATCTACACCTCCGGTTCGACCGGCCAGCCCAAGGGGGTGATGGTCGAGCACCGCTCGGCGGTGAACTTCTGGCAGGTGATGACGCGGACCACGCACCTGACGTGTTCGCCGAACTCGCGGGTGGCGCTGAACGCGGCGTTCTCCTTCGACATGTCGCTCAAGGGGCTGCTGCAGCTGTTGTCGGGCCATTGCGTGGTGCTGATCCCGCAGGCGATCCGGGCCAGCGGCCCGGCGCTGCTGGCGTTCCTGGAACAAGGCCGCATCGACGCGTTCGACAGCACGCCCTCGCAGCTTGAAGGACTGTTGTCGGCGGGCTTGCTGGAGCCGGGCGCGTACCGGCCGCGCAACGTGCTGCTGGGTGGCGAGCCGATCGGTCCGGCGATGTGGGAGCGGTTGAAGGCCTCGCCGGTGGTCGGCTTCCACAACATGTACGGCCCGACCGAAGCGACGGTGGACGCCACGATCCAGGCGATCGCCGAGCACGCGGGCGGGCCGGTGATCGGCAAGCCGCTGGGCAACGCGCGCATCTATCTGCTCGATGCGCGGGGCCAGCCGGTGCCGGTGGGGGTGGCGGGCGAGATCCACATCGGCGGCGTGGGCGTGGCGCGGGGTTACCTGCACCGGGCCGAGCTGACGGCGGAGCGGTTCCTGGCCGATCCGTTCGCGGGCACGCCCGACGCGCGGATGTACAAGACCGGCGACCTGGCGCGCTGGCTGCCGGACGGCAACCTCGAATACCTGGGGCGCAACGACTTCCAGGTGAAGGTGCGCGGGTTCCGCATCGAGCTGGGCGAGATCGAGGCGCGGCTGCTGCGGTGCGCCGGGGTGCGCGAGGCGGTGGTGCTGGCCAGGGAAGACAACACCGGCGACAAGCGGTTGGTCGCTTATGTGGTTGCGCGCGAAAGCATCGCGGCTGAAGCCGCTCCCACAGCGACCGGTCAGGGCCTCGCGACAGACCTCGCTCCCACGGCCAGCGGGCTGCGCGAGGCGCTGCTGCTCGAGCTGCCGGAATACATGGTGCCGAGCGCGTTCGTGGTGCTGGACACGCTGCCCCTCAATCCGAACGGCAAGCTCGACCGCAAGGCGCTGCCCGCCCCCGACCAGGGTGCGGTGGCAAGCCGGGCGTTCGAAGCGCCGGTGGGCGAGATCGAACAGGCGATGGCCACGATCTGGCAGGAGCTGCTCAACCTCGAGCGCGTCGGCCGCAACGACCACTTCTTCGAACTCGGCGGGCACTCGCTGCTGGTGATGCAGCTGGTGATCCGCATGCGCGAGCAGTTCAACGTCGACGTGGTGCTGCGCACGTTGTTCGAGAAACCGACGCTGCTCGAGCTGGCGGAGGCCATCGGGGCACTGCAACAACAAGCCTTCCTGGGCGAGGACATGGAATCGATGCTCAGCGAGCTCGATGCCCTGTCCGAGGAAGAACTGCGCGAAATGCTGGACCGGGAATCGATCAATGAGTGACAACAACCAGGCCCTCGAAGGGCTCAAGCGCACGATCCTGCAGAACCGCCTGAAGCAGCGCATGGCCAGCCATGCCGCGGAGGCGACGCAGCGATCGATCCCGACGGCCGACCGCGATGCGCCGCTCCCGTTGTCGTGGGCCCAGCAGCGGCTGTGGTTCCTCGACCACATCGACGAGGCCGCAGGCGCGGCCTATCACGTTTCGGCCGCGCTGCGCCTGACCGGAACGCTCGATCGCGCCGCGCTCAAGGCGAGCCTGGACCGCATCGTCGAGCGGCACGAAAACCTGCGCACGACTTTCGTCCGCGTGCAGGGCATGCCGCGCCAGGTGATCGCGCCGGCCGACTGCGGTTTCGCGCTCGTCGAACGCGACCTCAGCGACCTGGGCCACGAGGCCCGCGACGCGGAAGTCGCGGCGCTCGGCGCCAGCGAGGCGCGCATGCCGTTCGACCTCGCGCGTGGCCCGCTGATCCGCGGCCAGCTGCTGCGCCTGGGCGAGCGCGAGCATGTGCTGCTGGTCAACCAGCACCACATGCTCGCGCTCGCCCAGGCGCAGCAGCTGGCCGCGGATCAGCGGGCCACGCGCGAGGTCGAACGGCATGCGCGC
>JBKJSW010000339.1:0-6912 GCA_046595765.1 Ahniellaceae bacterium | reverse complement strand
CGAAATCGAGGTGATGGTCGCAGCCGTGGTGGCCTCCGTTGCCCTGATGATGGCCTTCTCCGGGGCGATCTCGCGCTTCGTCTCGGCGCACCCGACGATCAAGATGCTGGCGCTCGGTTTCCTGTTTGTCATCGGCATGGTGCTGCTGGCTGATGGGCTCGGCAACCACATCCCCAAGGGCTATGTCTACGGCGCCATGGCTTTCGCGCTGGTCATCGAATTGCTCAACATCCGCATGCGCAAGAAGAAAGCGAAGCCCGTCGACCTGCATGATCGCTACGAGCCCAACAAACCATCGTCGTGCCCGACCTGTGGCGCACCCACGCCCATTGCTTGAACTGCCCTATTTCGCCCTGTGACGGCAGTTGATTTTTGCAGCGCCGAGGTTCGGCTGCAGCACGGGTAGCACCGAGTCGCGCGGATGGATTTGCCATTGCGTCCCTGCGGTGGCCCGAACGACGCGTTTATGCGAGCCTTTGGCCATGGCGCGGACCATCATCCTTTACGCACTGGCGCTGGCGGTGGCCGTCACGCTGCTCGAGCTGATCGAGTATCGCCATGTCACGCGCGCCTTCTCTACCGGACTCTACATCGGGGTGCTGGCGGCCTGTTTGATCGCATTGGGCATTTGGGCGGGGATTCGGCTGACGCCGCGCCACGCGGCGCGCGAGTTCACGCGCAACGATGCGGGCATCGCGTCGCTCGGCCTCACCGCGAGGGAGCAGGAAACGCTCGAACTGCTCGCGTCCGGCCAGTCCATCAAGGAAATGGCGCGCGTGCTCGGTGTCTCGCCCAACACGGTCAAGTCGCACGTCGCCAAGGTGTACGGGAAATTGGAGGTAGGGCGGCGCGTGCAGGCGATCGAAAAGGCCCGCTCGCTGGCCCTGATTCCGTAGTCCCTGCGGGTCATTCGAGCGAAATCACCCGTTCGGGCGATAGGCCGGAGCTGCGTTTGGCTGCACAGTCGGCCGGGACTTCAACAAGGGGAGGTCGAGATGCCAGTCGTCGGAATGGGTGGGTTCTTCTTTCGGGCCAAAGACCCGCAGGCGCTGAAGGCCTGGTACCGGAAGCACCTCGGGGTAGGGGGTGGCATCGGCGTCGACCAGAACGGACAGTCGAACGAATATTGCTGGTACCACGAGGGCGGGCCGATGGTGTTCGAGCCGTTCCAGGACACCAGCGATTATTTTGCGGCCGACCGGACGGCGATGATCAATCTTCGTGTGAGCGGACTTGACGACTTGCTGGTGCAGCTGCGCGCAGCGGGCATCGAGATTGGGCGTGAGGATCGCGACACGGAAGCCGGCAGCTTCGCGCGCATCCATGACCCCGAGGGCAATCCCATCGAACTGTGGGAGCCGCCGACGAAATAGCGCCGCGAACGACAGCGGGCACCGTCGCCTACTAGTGAGCGATCGCAGAGCAGGAGCTGTCCGCTGGACACCATATTGATGGCGGGCAATGCCCGCCCTACGAAAAGCACGCCAACGCACTTTTGCTGTTGTGGGCGGGCACCGCCCTACGAAAAACACGCCAACGCACTTTTGCTCTTGTAGGGCGGGCACCGCCCGCCGCTGCCGCCGCGACGGCGGCAATGCCCGCCTTGCGAAAAAGCACCCCGGCGAGCTTTTGCCGCCCATGCTTGCAACGTTGGTTCTCGCGGCACGCTCAATCGTTGGGCCGCGCCATTTCTGTGGTCTAAATCAAATCTGGAGGACAAGACATGAAGTACCTACTCACCTACGGCCTGCTGTCCGGCCTCGTGATCATCGCCACGATGGTGGCGGGAATCGCGTTCTCCGGGCAGGGCGACTTTTTCAGCTCGGCCTACTTCGGCTACACGGTGATGCTGGTCGCACTGAGCTTCATCTTCGTGGGCGTCAAGCGCTATCGCGACATCGAACGCGGCGGCGTCGTCAGGTTCGGTCCCGCCTTCGGCATCGGAATTGGCATCGCGGTTTTCGCGGGCATCGCCTACGTCATCGGCTGGGAGACCTACCTTGCCGCGACGGACTACCGCTTCATGGACGAATACATCGCCGGCATCCTGAAAGCGCGCCAGGAAGCAGGCGTATCCGCTGAAGCAATCGCCAAGGAGATGGCGAAGCTCGAAGAGATGCGAGTGAACTATGCCAAGCCGCTATTCCGAATCCCTATGACTTTCCTCGAGATCTTTCCGGTTGGGCTGCTCGTTTCGCTCGTCACCGCGGCGCTGCTACGGAATCCGAAGTTGTTGCCGGCACAGCGCTGACTGCGCGACGGTCCGGTACGCGCCAGCGCGCGTACCGGGGGAGTCTTTCGCAGCATCTTTCGGAGTCCTGCGGTGCCAAGCGAAGCGAGTGGAAGCTGGCCAGATGCAGGGAAGGGGAGAGAACTGGACCCGGCACCGTTTCATACGGCAACGTTATGCACATCGGATTTCGTCAGCCCTCGAATCCATCGGCGAAGATGAGGTCGTCCAGGACCGCCTCCGAAAATTTCGTCACGAAGCCGTCCCGTATGCCTGCAAATGTCGGCTGGAACGGATTCATGGTCGGGAAGTTGAGAGACTCGGTGAAGCCGCCGATGTACGCGCGGCCCGTCGCATCGACACCGATGCCCAATGCCTGGTCATCGCCCGTGCCGCCGAGATAGGTCGAGTAGATGATCAAGCTGCCGGTGAGGCCGAGCTTTGTGACGAACGCATCGGAAACACCACCGAAAATCGGCTGTGACGGAGAGACCGTCGGGAAGTCCGCCGAGCGCGTGCTACCGGTCACGAAGGCATTGCGCGCGGCATCGATCGCGATGCCCTGGCCCAGTTCTTCGCCGGTGCCACCGATGTAGGTCGAGTAGACGAGCGTGTCACCCGACGGCGAGATCTTCGTGGCGAACGCATCGGTGTTGCCACCATAGGTGCCTTGCGCCGGTGTCAACGTCGGGAAGTTCGTGGACGCGGTGCGGCCCGCGACGTACGCGTTTCCGGGCGCATCGAGCACGATGCCGAAGCCGTCGTCGTCGCCCGCACCGCCCAGGTAACTCGAGTAGTCGAGCGTGTTGCCCGCGAGGCTGAAGTTCGTGACGAACGCATCGCGCGCACCCGCCAGCGCCGGCTGGAAGGAGGCGCTGGTGGTCGGGAAGTTCGACGACGTGGTGCTGCCAGTGACGAGCACTGAACCATTGTCGCGCACGGCGATGTCATTGGCCTGGTCGTTGCCGAAGCCGCCGAGGTAGGTCGAATAGACGATAGAGCCGGGCGAAACACTGAACTTGGTCATGAAGGCGTCCATGCCGGTGCCGCCGCTCAGCGCCGCCTGGAAGGGCGTCTGCGTCGGGAAATCGGGCGCACTGGTATTGCCGGCGATGTAGGGCGCGTCGGTCGGATCGACCGTGACTGCGGTGCCTTCCTCGAACCCGGTGCTACCCCAATAGGTCGAAAAGACGATGGCGTTGCCCGCAGAGCTCAGCTGGAACAGGACGGCGTCCGTCATGCCTTGGTAACTCGCGATCGTCGGTGTAATGACCGGGAACCCGATCGCATCCGTCGAGCCGGTGACATAGGCCCTGCCGGCGCCGGTCACGAAGATGTCATTGGCGATGTCGGTACCGGGCGAACCGATGTACGTGGAGTAGTCGAGCGTTCCGCCCGCCAGGCTCATCTTCGTCACGAAGATGTCCTGCACTCCGCCAAAGGTCGTGGTCGGCGTTCCCTGGACCGGGAAGTTTGCCGAGCGCGTCACGCCGGTGACGTAGGCGAAGCCCGTCGTGCTCACCGCGACCGCCGTGACCTGGTCGATGCCGCTGCCGCCGAGGTAGGTCGAGTAGACGAGCACGGGATCGATGACGAGGGCTCGCGATGCGTCGTACGCACCGATCTCGAAACCCACCTCGCCGCCGCGGACGACATAGCCACCGGCGACGATCGACTTGCCGCCAGTGCCCTGTTGGTAGATGACGGGTGCCTGCTGTCGCATTTCGCCGCCGGGGATCGCCAGCACCAGCTCGCCGGTCGCGTTGACGGTCAGGCTCTCGGCGCCATCGATCCTCATGCGGATCGTGGACGGATCGGCGCCTGGACTCACGATGAAGTCGTACTCAAGGTTGCGCTGGTTGCCGTAGTACACGACGTCAATGCCCGGATAGACCCCGCTGTAGCGCACCTTCGCGTACGACATGATGTCGGTGTGCCACTTCGATGCGTCGCTGCCGACGAAGTAGTTCGTAACACCCGGAAGGGGATCGAGACCCTCGACGCGAGGCTTCGCGATAGCGCCTTCGAGATGCATGCGGACGATGGCGGATTCCGATGCCATGTGAGCAGTCTTCGCGGAGGTCGCCGCACCACTTTGCGAGGGATCCTTGCTGGTACGGAGCGGCGCATGCCGGTCGAGCACCATCACCGATTCGTCCGGCGTGAGGAACACCGTGTAACCGTTGCCGCGTGCCAGGAACTTGACGCGCGCGTCCGTCTGGCCGGTATTGGCCTCGAAGCGCATCGGCAGCGCCGCGAACTGCGCAGCCACGCGTGCCTGCTGCGCCTTGGCGTGAGCGGTGTGGGGTGCGGTGGCGGAATCGCCTTCTCGAACCTCAAGGCCGCTGTCGAGAGCAGCAGGCTGATGCGGGCCAGCGGCGCAGATGAAGGGCCAAACCAACACGGCAAGCGCGGCGCCAAGCACCGTGCGAAGAGCAGGGGTCGTCATCATGACTAATAAAGTTCCTTTGATCCAACGCCCCTATCCCCTCGAGGGTGCGCCTTCCAAACTGAACCCGAGGCAGGGTTTGTCGAATCTGTAGCGATTGGCGTGTCACGACGCTGACGGCAGATAGCGTGACTTGGTGACTTGCGGGATCGCCTGCAACTTGGCAATAGTTGGGTCGGAGCCGGTCGCTCCGGTCAAGCTTCGATTCGATCATCCAGCGCTCGTCGGGCAGTAGTGGACGCGGCACCGTCTAGCGCGGTGCGCGGAACCACGGATTTCGTTGCGACGATTGATCCCTGGCCCCCGGCCGGAACGCAACCAGTGCGGTGGCTATCAAGGTGCGTCGAGGGGCGGATCCTCGACGGCCTGCAGCGCGCGATAGCGTCGGCCCAACCACAACGCTATCAACAGCCACAATGCGGCCAGCGGCACCGCGGTGTATGCAATGCCGGCCAGCCCGAGTCCCAGCCAGGTCAGTGCGGTGCTGCTCCACGCACCCACCTGGTCGCCGACGCGGTAGACCACGGTATCGATCAGGTTCTTGGCCTTGTACTTCGCATTGCGCGTCAGCGGCACGAACAGCGTTTCGCGCGCCGGGCGCGACAGCGCGAAGTTGGTCACGCGCCGCGCGACGGTGAACACCACCACCGCGCCGAGCACCGGCACCAGGCCCAGGCCGAAGAAGCCCAAGATGCTGATGAGTGGCAGCGCGGCGAGCGTGAGTCCGACGCCGAGGCGCGCCATCAGGCGCCCCGTGAGGAACAGTTGCAGCAGCAGCGTGAGCCCATTCACCCACAGGTCGACGTTCGCGAAGTACGCGGTCTGCGCGGCGCGGCCATCGATCGTAGCGTCGACGATCTGCGCCTGCAGGAAATACAGGAAGGTGCTGCCGATCGTGTACAGCAGCATGTAGCCGCACACACCGAGCAGATAGGGCGACGCCATCGCGAGCTTGAAGCCGTCGATCGCGCTGCCGCCAATCACCGCGTCGCCGTCGTGGCCGGTGGTGGCGGGCGACTCGCGTCGCGACTGGCGGTGGATCGCGAACATGCACCACAGCCCGAGCTCGAGCATCACCAGCGACACCAGCAGCAGCGCCGGCGCGCCGACTGCCGCGACCAGCGTGGCAGTGATCGCGGCGCCGACCAGCGCTCCGAGCGTGCCGCCGGCGGCGATCACGCCGTACAGCCGGCGCGACTGCTCGTTCTGGTAGACATCCGCCATCACGGCCCAGAACAGCGACACCGCGAACAGGTTGAACACGCTGACCCAAATGAAAAACGCGCGCCCGACCCACACCTGCTGCGCGTCCGGCAACGCCACCAGTGCGAAGTAGAAAACCAGCAGGCATGCCATCAGTGCGCGGTAGCTCCACGCAACGAAACGCTGGCGCGGCAGCCGCGACACCAGCAGCGAGAACAGCGGATTCACCGCCAGCATCGCGACCAGGGTGCCGGTGAACAGCCACGCGAGATTGTCGACGCCGCCGGCGACGCCCATCTGGTCGCGGATCGGTCGCAGGATGAAATAACTGGCCATCACCAGGAAGAAATACAGCGCCGACAGCGCCAGCACCTTGCGTTCCCCCGGACGGATTGCCGCGAGGGTCTGCAGTACGCTGGGTCGCGCGGCGAGCGCCGTGCCGGCAGACATGCTCAGTAGCCGCGAGCGATGTCGACCACGTTCAGCAGCGGCTCGCCGGCGACGTAACGACGCAGGTTCTCCTGCGCGAGGATCCAGTAGCGCTCGCCCTGCACATCGGACTCGGCCGCGACGTGCGGGGTGATGATCACGTTCGGCAACGTCCACAACACGTGGTCGGCGGGCAGCGGCTCCGGACTGGTGACATCGAGCGCGGCACCGGCCAACCTGCCGCTCTTCAGCGCGGCGACGAGATCAGCCGTGACGACGCTGCCGCCGCGCGCGACGTTGACGAAATAGCCGCCGGACTTCATCGCATCGAAGAACGACTTGTTGAAGATGCCGGTGGTGGCAGGCGTCAGCGGCACCGCGTTCACCACCACGTCTGCTTCGGCGGCGAGAGCGTGCAGCTCATTCGACAATCCGACCTTGGCGACATAGTCGGGGCCGTCGCGGCTACTGTTGCGTGTCGCAATGACGCGCATGCCCAGGCCGTGCGCGCGCCGCGCGACTTCGGTGCCAATGCCGCCCAGGCCAACGACCAGCAATGTGCGGCCGCTGAGCTCGCGCATCGGCAGGGCGGTTGGCGCGC
>JBKJSW010000184.1:0-2549 GCA_046595765.1 Ahniellaceae bacterium | reverse complement strand
CGTGCAGTGCAGCGCCGTCGCGTTCCGGCTCGCGCACGACGCCGGGCCAGGCCAGCAACGCGAGCGGGTCGAACTGCGAGTTGGCGACGCGCGCAGCGATGCCGTTGGCTCGCTCCAGCACGCGGTCGAGCAGGGCCTCGTCGATGTCGAGTCTCGGCGGGCCGCCCGCGTCCGCGCGCAGGCGCATGGTCACGTCTACCTTGCCACGCGCGATGCGCGCCGCAACGCGCTCGCGCAGCGACGATTCGATCGCGCGCAGTTCGTCCGGCAAGCGCAGTTGCAATTCAAGGTAACGGTGGTTGACCGAGCGTATTTCGCAGCTCAATGCTCCGGCCGTCGAAGCGATTTCCGCGCTGGCGAAAGCGGTCATGCTGTGCAGCATCGGTGGTCCAGCCTGAGCTTGCGGAGCGCGATGGTAAGCTGCGCGGCCCGATTCCCCAAGCCGCTATGCCCAATTCAGCGAAGCTCCGACCCAGCGGGCGCACGCCTCAGCAGATGCGCGCGGTAACGTTGCAGCGCCATTTCACACGCCATGCCGAGGGCTCCGTGCTCGTCTGCTTCGGCGACACGCAGGTGCTCTGCACCGCGAGTGTCGAGGATCGCGTGCCGCCGTTCATGCGCGGCAAGGGCGAGGGTTGGGTCACCGCCGAGTACGGCATGCTGCCCCGCGCCACCCACACCCGCAGCGACCGCGAGGCCGCCCGCGGCAAGCAGGGCGGCCGCACGCTGGAGATCCAGCGCCTGATCGGGCGCAGCCTTCGCGCGGTGGTCGACCGCGCCGCTCTCGGTGAACGCACCATCACGCTCGACTGCGACGTGCTGCAGGCCGACGGCGGCACGCGCACCGCGGCCATCACAGGTGCATACGTCGCGCTGGTGGACGCCTGCCGCCTGCTGCACAAGCGCAAGGTGATCAAGAAGGACCCAATCCACGGCGCGGTTGCCGCGATCTCGGTTGGCCTCTGGCATGGCCAGCCGGTGCTCGACCTGGACTACGCCGAGGACAGCGACTGCGACACCGACATGAACGTGGTCATGAACGACGGCGGGGCTTTCATCGAGGTGCAGGGCACCGCGGAAGGCCACGCGTTTCGCCGCAATGATCTCGACGGCATGCTCGACCTCGCCGCCCAGGGCGTGCTCGAGCTGATCCTGCTGCAACGCGCCGTGTTGCATGCCCAGTGAAGCACGACGGCTGCTGATCGCGAGCGGCAATCGCGGCAAGTTCGACGAGTTCGCCGCGGTGCTGTCCGCGCCTTCCTTCGAACTGGTTGCGCAAGCGGACCTCGGCATCGAAGAGGTCGAGGAAACCGCCTCGACGTTCGTCGAGAACGCGTTGCTCAAGGCACGCCATGCCGCCCGCGCCAGCGGACTGCCCACGCTCGCGGACGATTCCGGCCTGCTCGTCGATGCACTGCACGGAGCACCGGGACTGCGCTCGGCTCGCTTCGGCGGCGAGCACGCCGGTGCGGCGGCCAACAACGCCCGGTTGCTGGAAGTGCTGCAAGGCGTGCCGGATCCACTTCGCACGGCGCGGTTTTACTGCGTACTGGTCGTGCTTCGCACCGCGGACGATCCGCGGCCGCTGATCTGCGAAGGCACGTGGTCCGGTTCGATCCTGACCTCTGCGCGCGGCGGGCAGGGGTTCGGATACGACCCGCTGTTCTTCGATGCGTCACTCGGAAGCACGGCAGCCGAGCTCGATGCAGGCACCAAGAATCGGGTCAGCCACCGCGGTCAGGCGCTGTCCGCTCTGCGGGCGCGAGCGTCCGACTGGTTCGCTGAACGCACGGGCCAGTGACCATGCCCGAAGAGGCGGCGGCCCACGCAATTGCGCCGCCACGCGCGGCGATCGATGCATTGCCGCCGCTCGCCCTGTACGTGCACATCCCGTGGTGCGTGCGTAAATGTCCCTACTGCGATTTCAATTCGCACACGGCACCGGAGAGCTTGCCCATCGACGCGTACGTCGACGCGGTGCTGGCGGATCTCGACTGCGATCTCGCGTCGCCGCCGGAGACGCGCGCACTCTGCAGCATTTTCTTCGGCGGTGGCACGCCGAGCCTCATGCCCGGTGCCGCGATCGCACGCATCCTCGACGGCGTGCGGCAGCGCCTGGCGCTCGCGCGCGATTGCGAGATCACGCTCGAGGCGAATCCCGGCACGGTCGAGCACGACCGCTTCGAGGCCTTCCGGGAAGCAGGCGTCAATCGCCTGAGCCTCGGTGTCCAGTCGTTCGACGACCGTGCACTCGAGCGACTCGGACGCATCCATGATGCGCGCCAGGCGACGCGTGCCGTGCATGCCGCGCGCGCGGCGGGATTCGACAACTTGAACATCGACCTCATGTTTGCCCTGCCCGACCAGGACGAGCGGGGCGCGCGCGACGACATCGAACGCGCGCCCACGCTCGAGCCCACGCATGTCTCGCATTACCAGCTCACGATCGAACCCAACACCGTGTTCGCCGCCCGGCCACCGCTGCTCCCCGACCATGATCGTGCCTGGGACATGCAGGAAGCGTGTCAGTCCCTGCTGGCAGCGTCGGG
>JBKJSW010000166.1:0-7315 GCA_046595765.1 Ahniellaceae bacterium | reverse complement strand
GTCATGCGCGCCAGCGACGCGAGGGTCACCAGCAGCAGGATGCGCGTAATACACGCCAGCGCGATGCCGAAGCGGCGCGCGCGCGGACGCTGCGCTTGCGGCAACCGGCTGACCGCGATGGAGATGAAGACGAGATTGTCGACGCCGAGGACGATCTCGAGCGTGCTCAACGTCAGCAGCGCGATCCAGCCCTCGGCGGTGAAGATCCAGTCGAACACGCGCGAGTTACTCCAGGGTGACTACGAATGCGGCCACAACAGCACTGTCCACACGACGAGGACATTCATCATGCAGGCGAACACGGCTGCCGAGCCCATGTCCTTGGCGCGGCCGGCGAGTTCATTGAATTCCGGGATGAGCTTGTCGACCACGCACTCCAGGCCGGAATTGATGAGCTCCATCGCAAGGACCGGCAACAGCACGCCGAACAGGATGATCCGCTCCACCGGATCCTCGCCTAGCCAGAAGGCTAGCGGGGCGGCTATGACGAACAGGTAAACCTCGAGCCGGAAGGAGCTTTCAGTGCGGAAAGCCCCCCTCAACCCCTTGAGCGACCAGAGCGTTGCGTTCCAGACGCCGAGCGGCCCGCGCGGGGCCAGTCCTGCCTTGCCGTCGGCCATCAGATGGTCGCGACCTCGACGCTTGCGATCGCGGCGGGAGCGCTCGGATGGGGAGCCTTGGGTACGTACGCGATATCCAGTTCGCGCACGGCCTTGACGTCGTCCAGGCGCCGCACCGGAGTCGTGTACGGTGCGCCCTTCATCCACTCGGGCTCGTTGGCGGACTTGTCGAGCAGCTCCGACATCACGTCGACGAAGCGATCGAGGGTAGCGAGGTCCTCGGTTTCGGTCGGCTCGATCAGGAGGCACTCCGGCACCAGCAACGGGAAATAATTCGTAGGTGCATGAATGCCATAGTCCAGCAGCGACTTGGAAAAATCGAGCGCGGTGATGCCGTTGGCTTTCTTCTGCTTCGCCGCCGTGACGATGAATTCGTGACTGGCGCGGCGTGACGGCAAGGCCAGGTCGTAACCGACCTCGCGCAGACGCGCGGCGAGGTAGTTCGCATTGAGCGTGGCGTATTCGCCGACACGGCGCATGCCATCGCGGCCGAGCAACCTTGCGTAAACGTACGCGCGCAACAGGACGCCGGCGTTGCCCGCGAATGCGGACAGCTGGCCGATCGATTGCGGACGATCCTGAGCGCGGACGAGGCGATAGGCGTCGGCACCGTCGCCGCCTTGCACTTTTTCGACCATGGGCACGGGCAGGAACGGCCGCAATCGTTCGGACACGCCCACCGCGCCCGCGCCCGGTCCGCCGCCGCCGTGCGGGGTCGAGAACGTCTTGTGCAGGTTCATGTGGATTGCATCGAATCCCATGTCGCCCGGCCGCACCTTGCCAAGGATGGCATTGAGGTTGGCGCCGTCGTAATAGAGGAGGCCGCCGGCGTCGTGCACCAGTCGCGCGATGTCGACGATGCGGCGCTCGAAGACTCCCAGCGTTGAGGGATTGGTGAGCATGATGCCGGCGGTTTTGGGCCCGAGCACCTTCTTGAGCGCTTCGACGTCGACGTCGCCGTCCTTGCCGGTCGCGATCTCGCGCACCGTGCATCCGCACATCACGGCGGTCGCGGGATTGGTGCCGTGCGCGGCGTCCGGGACGATGATCTCGGTGCGTTCCGTGGCGTCACGGCTGCGGTGGTAAGCCATGATCATGGCGACACCCGCGAATTCGCCCTGTGCGCCCGCCATGGGCGAAAGTGAGACGCCGCCGCGCATGCCGGTCACGTCGGCAAGAATGACCTGCAGATCATGCATGCACTGCAGGAATCCCTGCGAGAGCGACTCGGGTGCATAGGGATGGCGGGCCAGAAAGCCCTGCTGCATCGCCAGCGTGTTGCAGGCGCGCGGGTTGTATTTCATCGTGCACGAACCCAGCGGATAGAAATTCGTGTCGATGGAGAAATTCTTGCGCGACAGGTTGGTGTAGTGCCTGACCGCCTGCAATTCCGACACCTCGGGCAAGCCGATGGGGGACTGGCGGAGCAAAGCCCCCGGCAGGTCCGCGGGCACCGCGGCGATCGCAGGCAACTGCGCGCCGGACACGCGGCCGGGCATTGATGCGTCGAAAATCAGCATGGAAGGCAGGGCGTTCGAAAGGCCGCCGCATGATGCCACATCGAGGTTCTAAAGCAGCGTGGCAACGCCAAACTCGACCGTCTGGCGTGACACCACTTCGCGCAGGCGATCGCACAGCGCAGCAGCTTCGGCGGCGCCGAGACAGGCGACCTCCACCGGCGACCCGATGAGATCCGAACTGCCCGCGCTCGCCACGGCCACGCGCGCCATACCCTGGCGGCGGTCTCCCGGCGTTTGTCGCAGGCGCACCGCCTGAATGTCTTCGAGGCGGACGCTGTCCCACTTCCGCGCCAACCAGCCGTCCCGCACTGCAAACGTGTCGGCGTCCATTACGTATCCGCCGAACCTGGCGCGTCCGCGCGCGTCCAGCCACAACCATGGCAGCAGCAATCCTCCCCAGAGGAACAGGGGATTGAGCAGGCCGAGGACGCTGACGAGTACCGAACCCAACAGCGCCGGCCACTTGAACATCCGCCACGCGGCGCGCGGATGCAGCGGGCGCCAGTCGTCGCGGACCCAGTCAGCCTCCGGTCGTACCTCTCCCAGAATCCGGCGTGCCGCGGTGACCGTGGCGATGGGTGCGAGCCAGCGCAGGCGGGATTCCTTCTCGGCGCCTTGCGCAATTCCGCCCGCCAACGTTACCTGCACGCTCACGCGATGCATGCGCGCGAGCAGCCAGCCCTGGCGCACCGTGACGCGCTGGATTCGTCGCGGCGTGGCGCCAGCGCGGGTGCGCGTCAGGAAACCCGCTTCGCTGACGAGTCGGTGCCCCTCACGCTCGAGGCGGAAGTCGTAGAACGTGATGATCGCGATCGCCACCGAAAGCACCCGCAGGAGTATCCACATCAGTGCGAGTAGAAGCAGCGCAGCAAAGAGTACCGAAACCGCTCCGTGCGCTCCTACGAACCCCCACGCGGCGCGTTGTGCGCCTCCGAGCAGGTGGCTGATCACCGGGAGGTCGCGGAAGTCGACATCGAATTGCCAGGAGGCTGCCCAGAGCGCGGCCAACGCAATCAATCCACGATCCGACGAGATGCCGAGGCGCACGAGTTCGACCAGTCCCAGTGAGTGCAGGACTTCTGGCGCGTTCGGCTCGACCGTCTCGGTGTCACGCGCATGCCCGACGCCTTCGCGCAATGCCCGCTCGAGCCGAGTGGCCTCGCCGCGCGCGATCACGTTCATGACTGCCTCGGGTTTGCTGCCTCCTGCGGACTCGAGCCTGAGTTCCGTGACTCCGAACAGGCGATGCAGGGGATTGCGTCGCTGCACCACGTTGTGGATGCGTCCGATCGGTATGTGCCGCTCGGTGCGATTGAAGATCCCTTCACGCACCACCAGCTCGCCGCCGAGCAGACGGTAGCGAAAGCCAATGCTGTAGATCAGCGCATACAACGACAGGCCTGCCGCGGCCGCGACGCCGAGCAGCTCCCATTTGTCGCCGCGCCGAAACAGCACCAGCACCAACAGCGGCACGATGACCTGCCGCAAGTGCGTGAGCAGGACGAAAAGCCATGACCACGGATGCAGTCGCCGGTCGCCCGCGTCCCGATCGGCAGCCGCAGTCGAAGGCGGCCGCGGCTCAGCCACCTCCGGTGCCATCAGGAACATCTACCGGGGCGGCGACATCGTCAAATTCGGCTTCGCGGCCCAGCAAGCGGTCGCGAAGCAGGACGGCATCGGTGTATGCGAGGCCGTCAATCTCGAGTGCGCCAAGTTGCACGGCCGCGGTGAACACCTTCAGCTTGCCCATGCCGTAGCGGCGCGCCAGCGGTCCCTGGTTGACCTCGGTGTGCTGGAC
Source organism: Ahniellaceae bacterium (assembly GCA_046595765.1). Classification (GTDB taxonomy): domain Bacteria; phylum Pseudomonadota; class Gammaproteobacteria; order Xanthomonadales; family Ahniellaceae; genus JBBQNY01. The sequence continues at coordinate 3,377 of JBKJSW010000166.1, read as the reverse complement.
GCGAGCGCTCGGTATGAAGATCTCCGACTGCCACCAGACACCGTGGCGGTAACGCAGGCCACGAGCGAACCGCTCGCAACGGAAATGCGCAACCGCCTGGCGCAGGTGCCGCGCCGCGATTCGCCAGGCGAGCAGACCCACCAATGCGATCGCCAGCAACGCCCAGGGACCCTGCCAGACGCCGGCGCCGATCGCAAGCGGCAGCAGGGCCAGCGCGATCAGCAACGCCTGTGACCATGCCCACAAGCGCATGGCAGCCGGGTGCAGAGGATAGGTTTCGAGCACGACGTCGGTGACAGGTTCCCCTGCGTCGGCCACCGCAGTTTCTCCGCGAAACTCGGCGGACTGGTCGACGGGTTGCACGAGGGCAACCGATTCGGGCAACGACGATGCGGGTTGATCAGGTGGTACGCCGGGTGCCGGCGACTGCACGAGCACGGCGGGCGCATTCGTCGGGGCGATCGAGGGCGCGGCAGCCGCTGTTTCCACCATCTGGGTCAAGGCGCCGGTTCCGCGGCATAGATGTCGGTGTGCGGCTTGCAGTCCGCGCCGATCCAGACGCGATACATCCCGGACGCGTTGAAGGGCATGGCGAATTCGCCATTGCGTGCGAGCACAATCGCGCCACCGTCGCCGCCCAATTTCGGAACCACACGCTTCACGATTTCTCTGCTGGCGGCGCTGATCGACTCGCCGCGATAGGCCAAGCGTGCGCAGCTGTCGCGCGCCACCGCCAGCGCCGTGGTCGCAAACCATCGCCGCATCGAGGTGCTCCAGCGTGAATGTCGCTGCGATTATAGCGGCGGCGCAACGATCGCCCTGGGGTTGACGGCATCTGCAGTGCACAGACCCGATTCAAACTGCCTGCGGCTCCGGAAAATGGATGACTGCGCGCGTGCCGCGGCCCGGTTCGCTGTCGAGGTGCACGGGCCAGCCGAAACGATCCGAGAGACGCCGCACGATGGTGAGGCCGAGACCGAACCCGTCGCTGTCAATGCGACCACCCCGATCGAATGCCTCCCACGCGCGCGCGATCATCGCGGGTGACATGCCTTTGCCGGTGTCGATCACGCTCACGCGGTCCCGATCCACGACGATGGTGACGCTGCCCTGCTCGGTGTACAGGCAGGCGTTGCGCAACAGGTTGGTCAGCATCACGGAGAACACGCGCGACGGCGCGTGCAGGGCGAAGCGCGCGTTTTCCACCACCCGGATTTCGACCGGCTTGCCGGTAACCAGCATCTGCGCACGCTCGGCCTCGTCGCCGACCACGTCGTTGACGATGAAGTCCTCGTCGGGAAGGCCCACGTCGGACTCGCGTGCCAGGATCAGGAACGATTCGATCAGCGCCTCGATGTCGCGTGCGGCCCGCCGTATCCGCTGCGCGGACTTCAGCACGAACGGATCGAGCGCGTCTTCGGCAAGCAGCGTATCGGCGGCGAGCTTGATCACGGTCAGCGGCGTGCGCAGTTCGTGGCTGGCGTCGCGGGTGAAGTAGAGTTCCCGCTCCAGCTGTTTTTCCACCCGCGTGCCGAGATGGTGCAACGCCGTGGCGAGGGCGTGCACCTCCTGTTCGGTATCGTTGGAGAACCGTCCCGGCGCGATGTCGTCGAGGTCGGGATGGCGCGGATCCCAGCGCTGCACCATGTCCGCGAGCCGGATGATCGGTGAAACCATCCGTTTCGACGTACGGAAGCTCAGCCACGACACGCTGTAGATCACGCCCAGCACGACGATCAGCGGCACGAAACCGAACCACAGGGCCAGGCGATCGACCTGCTTCTGGTCGAAAACGAGGTACAACCTTCCGGCGGAGGTCTCGCTCACATACACCAGGTCGTCTGCGTCGACGCCCATGTCGACGATGTGGTAACCGGACCGCAGCGGCCGCAGATGTGCAGGCAACTGCGCATCCGCCGCTCCGTCACGCACGAGGTATCCGCGCATGTTGTACACATCCGGCACCGGAGCCTGCGGATCGCGCGCCAGACGCTGGTTGAAATATTGGGCCTCCTCGATCAGTGCGCGCTGGATCAGCACGTCGCGCAGCACCACCCACGCCCCAAGCACCGACAACAGCATCGCGATGCTGATGGCGCCGATCTGCAGCAGGAACGTGCTCCACAGTTTCCCGCGCAGCCCGCTTCCCACCTTGCGCGGAACGCCTGAAAGTGGCCGCCCTTGCCCGTCCGTTGTCATTCGCGTGTGCCTGGACCCGAGCATCGCGCACGACACCCTTCGTAGTACGTTCTTGCTACCACCGAGTCAGTGATCGTCTTGCGACGACGGAACTTCGGAGTCGAGGTCTGCCAGACGATAGCCGGCGCTGTGGATGGTGTGGAGGAGTGGCCGCTGAAACGGCTTGTCGATCACCTTGCGCAGGTTGTAGAGGTGGCTGCGCAGCGTGTCGGAGTCGGGCAGCATGTCGCCCCACACTTCACGCTCGATGTCGCGACGTGAGATGACGCGCGGCGACTCGCGCATGAGTATCGCAAGCAGCTTGAGGCCGATGGGGGAGACCGCGAGGGTCTGACCACCACGCGTCACCTGCAGCGTGGCGGTGTCGAGGACGAGATCACCCACCTTCAGTACCTGTGCGCTGACCTGTTTGCGATCGCGTCTGATCAGGGCACGGATGCGCGCTTCCAGCTCGCGGATCTCGAAGGGTTTGACGAGGTAATCGTCGGCACCGGCATCGAGTCCCACCAGTTTGTCGTTCAACGTGTCGCGCGCGGTCAGCATCAGCACCGGCGTGGCCTTCTTGGCTTCCTCGCGCAGGCGCCGGCAAAGTGCAAGCCCGTCCATTCCCGGCAGCATGAGATCGAGAACCACGACGTCGTAACTGTTGGTGCTCGCGAGGCGGTAGCCGGTCGTTCCGTCGGTCGCGAAGTCCAGCGAGTAGCCCCGCCGCTCGAGATATTCGCCGATCATCTCGGCAATCTGGCGGTTGTCCTCGACCAACAGGATCAGCCCCGCGCTCTCTTCCCTCGCCATTTCATGCCCCGTGCCTTCACATTTGTGAAATGTGGCGCAGACGTCACGTTCTCGTCAAGGGTCCTCGGCAAACGGGCGTCTCGTGCGGGGTTTTCCGTTCGCGCACCATTCAGGCAAAAAGGGCAGCCCGAAGCCAGAATTTGTCAACACAGGGTGCGTAAGCTCCTACGTCTCGAACAAGAATTCGATACGACAGTTGCGCTGGCGGCCTTGCTACGTGTCGTTTTGTCGACCGGGCGAGCCACGCCATGGCGCGTACTCGCGACGGAATCGAGATGACCGCGACTCGATGCGAAGTGAGGACTCCCTTCCCCCGACCTGCGCAGAGATGACGTATGATCGCGCCCAAACAACTACGCGGTTTCACTAGCGCATGAAAACTC
>JBKJSW010000148.1:0-8987 GCA_046595765.1 Ahniellaceae bacterium | reverse complement strand
CAAGGATGCCCTGCTGCTGATCGAAGGCCATCTGCACATGGACGATTTCAGCGGCCAGCTGCAGGTGCGCGGACGCCACGCCGAACCGCTCGAGGATGCCTGCGCCCGCCAGACGCGTGCGCTCATGCTGACGCTTTCGGGCGAACCCCCACCCGTCGCGAATTCGGTAGCGGCGCGCGTCCAGGATGACGCCACAATCCCAGACGACAAGGCGAACGCCGCCGCCGCCGCACGCCTTGCTCGCCTCGCGGGCCTGCTGCAGCCCTTTGTCCCCGGCGGCACACGGGTCCTTGTCGAGTATCGGAACGGGAGCGCGCGCGGGGTCCTTGAACTTGGCGAACGCTGGCGCGTGCGCGTGACTTCGGCGCTGCTCGCCGCGCTGACCGAGGAATCGATGATCGCCAATTTTGAGCTCATCGGCGCCTCGGCAGTCGCACCGACCGCTGCCGCGGCCTAGCCTGCGGACCGCGGCGCACGCTCGCCGTTTGGACGAGTTGCAGGATTCACCCGGGTTTTATGTTTTAGTACCGAAGGTGTGCCCACCAAGGTCGCGAACCAGATCCCGATGCCACCCCTCCAAGTCGACCCTCCATCCGCTTCTGCGGCGAGCAAGCAGCAAGTCGCGCGCGGCGAGTCTGCTCGTGTCGCGCGCTCGCCGATGGGTCGGTCTCCCGTTCGCTGGATCTTGGCGCTCGCCGCGCTGCTGCTCCTGATGCTGCTCCTGCTCTGGGACTGGAACTGGTTCAAGCGGCCGATCGAGCGGCTGGTGGAGGCGCGCACCGGTCGCACGTTCCGGATCGGCGGCGATCTCGACGTCGACCTGGGTCGCGTCACCACGATTCGCGCCGATGCGCTGACCTTTGGCAACGCGGCATGGTCGCGGGATCCACGAATGGCGGCCGCTGATCGGCTCGAGTTCCGCGTAGAGCTGTGGCCATTGCTGTCGCGACGCGAGACGCGCATAGCCGAGCTCCGGTTGACCCGGCCGCGCGTGCTCTTCGAAAAGCACGCGGATGGCATCGGCAACTGGAAATTCGGCAACGCCGGCGGCGACGGGCCGGTCGTGCGCCGCATCTGGATCGACGACGGCCGATTACGTTACCTCGACGTTTCCCACCACACCGACATCGATCTGCACATCGACAGCATCCCGCAAAGCCGTGCCGACGCGGCGCCCCCCATCGTGATCGAGGGCGGCGGCCGCTGGCATTCCAACAGATTCACCCTGCGCGGTCACGCTGCATCGCCGCTGGATTTGCGCGACACGCAGCGCCCGTACCGGATCGACATCCATGCGCAAGCGGGCACCACCGCAGCGCACGCGCGCGGCACGCTGCTCGATCCTTTGCGATTGCGCGACTTCGATCTACAGCTCGCGCTGTCGGGGCGCGATATGGCCGCCTTGTATCCGCTGGTGGGCGTGGCCACGCCGGCGTCGCCGCCGTACAAACTCGACGGTCGCTTCACGCGTGATGGCAACACATGGCACTACGACGATTTCACTGGCATGGTCGGCGACAGTGACCTCGCCGGCGATGCCAGCGTCGAGACCGGGCGCGTACGCCCTTTCCTGCGCGCCAACCTGTTGTCGAAACGGCTTGATTTCGACGATCTAGGCGGCTTTGTCGGCGCATCCCCCAAGATGCGTGGCAGGAAAACCGATGCAGGTATGGCCGCCCGCGCGGCTCAGCGCGCCGCGCAGGGCCGCGTGCTGCCCAGCACGCCCTACGAATTCGAGCGATTGCGTGGCATGGACGCCGATGTGCACTGGGTGGCGACTCGAATCAATGCGCCGAAACTGCCGCTGGACAACATGGACGCGCACCTCACGCTCGAGGACGGACTGCTGCGTTTGCACCCGCTGAATTTCGGCGTCGCCGGTGGCAGCATTCGCTCGGAAATACGCATGGACGCGCGCGCGAAGGTCATCCAGACCCGCGCCAGCATCAACGCAAGGGGGCTTGAACTGCGCAAGTTGCTGCCAACCGTCAAGCTTGCGGAAGACGCCGTCGGCAAGGTCGGCGGCAAGATCGCGGTGAGCGGCAGCGGCAATTCCATCGACCGGATGCTGGCGACCGCCGACGGTGATATCGCGTTCGGCATGGGCCGTGGCCAGATCAGCAACCTGGTGATGGAATGGGCCGGACTCGATATCGCCGAGGCACTCAAATTCCTGATTCAAGGCGACCGCAGGATTCCGATCCGTTGCGCGTTCGGCGACTTTTCCGTCAACCACGGCATCATGAAATCGCGCGCGCTGGCGTTTGACACGTCCGATACGATCATCGTCGGCGAAGGCACCGTCAGTCTGCTCGATGAGCGTCTCGACCTCGTTCTGCGGCCACGCCCAAAGGACCGCAGTATTTTCTCGTTGCGTTCGCCCCTGCTGCTCACGGGCAACTTCAAGGACCCGAGTTTCCGTCCCGACCTCAAGCGCCTGGGACTGCGCGCTGCCATCGCGCTGACGCTTGGCACCATCCTGCCTCCGGCCGCCTTGCTCGCAACCATTGAAACCGGTCCCGGCAAAGACAGCGCCTGCGGCGGATCCTTTGCCAGGTAACCGCGAGCCGAACGATCGCGGACGCAGTGCAATCGACGATGATGTCCCCGCGGTCTTCACATTGCGCCGGGATCGGATGCACGCGGTGTCAACACGGTAGCCTCAACACTGGATGCACGGCGAATCGGCGCCGGCCAGAGGACGGACTCCATGCGAATCAGTCAATGCGTGCTTGTCATGGCCGACATCAGCGGCTACACGAACTTCGTCACTCATCGCGCGGTGAGTCTCAAGCATGCGGAACAGATCGTGACCGAACTCATGGAGTCGATCATCGACCGGGCGCAGCATCCGCTGGTCGTCAACAAACTGGAAGGCGATGCGGCGCTGCTGTTCGCCGAGACGGGCGGATCGACCCTCGCGGCATGCGGTTCGGTGATGCATCAGGTGCAGGCATTGCAGGGCGCGTTTTCGCGGCAGATCCAGCGCATCCGTAGTGAGCGACGGCACTGCGAGTGCGCGGCCTGCGCCAATGTCGAGAATCTCAAACTCAAGTTCGTAGTGCACGTGGACGACATCGCGATCAAGCAGGTGCGGCAGTTCGAGGAACTGGCCGGCGAAGGCGTCATCCTGATCCATCGCCTGCTCAAGAATTCGCTGGATTTGCGTGAGTACGTCCTGCTGACGCAGGAGTTCCGTGAAGCGCTGGGACATGTGGCTCCTGCCGGCGACTGGCATACCGAGAACGTCGAAGGCATCGGCGAGCGTCAGCTATTCGTGTGCGCGCCACGACCGCTCGAACCCGGGGCGGTAGAACAGCAACCCATCAAGGGAGCTGCGCGCCAGACGCCTTTTGTCTCCACCGGAATATTCCAGAACCTGCCGGAGGGCTTGCGGGGATTCGTTCCATGGCTGCGGGACGCGGTCGCCCTCACGCCCCGGTTCATTGCCAATGCCCTCAAGGCCAGGAAGCGCCCCGTCGACAGCTAGGCGCGTGGGTATACTTTGCGGCTGGTTGGTGGCGGACCCCGCATGAGCACGACGTTCCTTGATTTTGAACAGCCGATCGCGGAACTGGAGGCGAAGCTCGCAGAGCTCCGCCAGGCCAGCCACGGCAACGCGCTCAATATCGACGACGAGATGGCGAAGTTGCGGGAAAAGCTCGCGACCAAGACCGAGCAGATCTTCGCGGGCCTCAACGCGTGGCAGGTCACGCAGATCGCGCGGCATCCGCAGCGGCCCTACACCCTCGACTATATCGCCGCGCTGTTCGAGGATTTTCATGAACTCGCGGGTGATCGCGCGTTCGGCGAGGACGCCGCCATCGTCGCGGGACTCGCCCGCTTCGACGGCAAGCCGATCATGGTGATCGGCCAGCAGAAGGGCCGCGACACCAAGCAGAAGATCCGGCGCAATTTCGGCATGCCGCGTCCGGAGGGCTATCGCAAGGCACTGCGCCTCATGCGCATGGCGCAGCGCTTCGGCCTGCCGCTGGTCTGCCTGATCGATACCCCGGGCGCGTATCCCGGCGTCGGCGCCGAAGAGCGTGGGCAGTCCGAGGCGATCGCGCGCAACCTCATGGAGATGTCGCGCCTGCGCGTGCCGATCGTGTGCATCGTGATCGGCGAAGGCGGCTCCGGCGGCGCGCTGGCGATCGGCGTGGGCGATCGCACGCTGATGCTGCGCTACGCGGTGTATTCCGTCATCACGCCCGAAGGCTGCGCCTCGATCCTGTGGAAGAGCGCGGAGCGTGCACGCGATGCCGCAGAGGCACTCGGCATGACCGCGCCGCGACTGCTCGAACTCGGCCTCATCGATCGCATCATCGAAGAACCGCTCGGCGGCGCGCATCGCGATCCGGTTGCGACGGCCAACAATGTGCGCATCGCGCTCGCGGAAACCCTCGCCGAGCTCGATTCGATTCCCACGTCGCAACGCGTCGATCTTCGTTACGCGAGAATCCGCAAGCTCGGCGCTTTTGCCGGCGAATAGCGCGATTCCGGTCGCACCGCTCCGCTCATGACTCGCGCCGATCGCCTGGTACAACTGCTGGAGCCGGTGCACGCCGCGCTAATGCGTGCGCCCGCGTCCGGTCCGCTGGTAGTCGCTTTCAGCGGCGGCGGCGATTCCACCGCACTGCTGCATGTGCTCTCGCATTGCGATGTCGCCCGGGCGCGTGGTTTGCGTGCGCTGCATGTCGATCACGGCCTGGCTCCGCAGAGCACCGGGTGGGCAACGCACTGCGCAGACCTCTGCACGCGCCTCGACGTGCCGCTGCGCGTGCTGCGCGTGGAGGTGCAGCGCCAGGGCGAAGGTCTCGAGGGCGCGGCGCGGCGGGCGCGCTACGCGGCGCTGGCGGGCGCGCTCGCACCCGGCGAGCTGCTGCTGACCGCGCACCACGCCGACGACCAGGCCGAGACGCTGCTGCTGCACGTGCTGCGTGGCGCGGGCGTGCATGGCGCGGCGGGCATGCGCGAATGGCGCGAGCTTGCACCCGCCTGGCTTGGTCGTCCCTGGCTCGATGTGCCGCACGCGATGATCGAGGCTTACGCGCGCGCGGTGGAGTTGCCTTGCATCACGGACCCGGCCAACGCAGACACGGTGCACGACCGCAACTTTCTTCGCCTTGAAGTCATGCCGCGACTCGTCGCGCGCTGGCCGCACGCGAGTGCAGCGCTGGCGCGCAGCGCGCGGTTGCTCGGCAATGCCAGCGTCGCGCTGGCTGCGCGCAATCGCACGTTGCTGGACGCGATTCGATCCGAGGACGGTTCCAGCCTCGATTGCGCTGCCTTGCGCAAGCTTGACGTGTTCGATCTCGAAGAAATCGTGCGAGCCTTTGTGGCGGACGCCTGCCCCGACGCGCCCGCGCCCCGCGCGCGCGTGCTGGCGTTGCTGCGCGCGGAACTGCTGGACGCCCCGCCAGACGCAAGCCCTGCGCTGATGTGGCGCGGCTTCGCCCTGCGGCGCTTCCGCGACGCGCTGTTCCTGACGCCGCCGCTGCTGCCAGTGCCGCAGGATTGGACCGCGCTCTGGGATGGTCGTTGTGCCCTCGCCTTGCCGCAGGGCATCGGCAGCCTGCACGCCGATGCGCGGTCGCCCCGTGCCCTCACCGTCGCCTTCCGACGCGGCGGCGAGCGCATGCGCGTACACGCCGACGGTCCCAACCGGCCGGTGCGGCTCCTGCTGCAGGAGCTGGGTGTAGCGCCCTGGCAACGTGATCGCATCCCGCTGACCTCCGACGCGCAAGGCGTCGCGGCGATCGGCGACGCGCTCGTCAGCGAGCGACTTCGCGAATCACTGGTTGCGGCTGGCGCAAAACTGCGCTGGGAGCGCTGAGCACTTCGAGCCTGCGACGCGCGTGGAAATTCTCTGGAAAGCGCAGCAATTCCGTCCTCGTCGCCGAGGAGGACTGGGTTGCGATCCGGGAGACCTTGTTCTTGCCGCCCGTTCCCGGCATGCGTGAGTCCATCAAGACCGGCATGGCGAGCCCGTTGACTCCTGCACCAAGGAGCTTCACGCGAACGTTGACCGCAGCGGCGGGCACCGACTACCGTGCCCGCATGGGCAAGACTACAGCCGCATCTCCGCCGCAGACTGACGATCGCTCGCCGATCGTCGACTTCGAAAATTCGCTCGAGGAACTCGAGCGACTCGTCGCCAAGCTCGAGCAGGGCGAGCAGCCGCTGGAACAGTCCTTGAGTGATTTCGAGCGGGGCGTGGTGCTGTTCCGGCGTTGCGAACAGGCGCTGCAGCACGCCGAGCTGCGCGTGCAGCAACTGCTCGATCCCGCCGACCCGTCCTCGGCGCGTCCGTTTGAATCTGATCCCGTCTGAGTCGGCTCGCCCAGAGCTGACAGCGCCATTGCTGGCGTTCGCTGCGCGTGCGGAAGGCGTGCTCGCGGCGCGACTGCCGCCGTCCACGCAGGCGCCCGTGCAACTGCACCAGGCGATGCGCTACAGCGTGCTCGGTGGGGGCAAGCGACTGCGCCCGCTGCTGACCTACGCGACAGGCATTGCGCTCGGCGCGAGCCTCGACGCCTTGGACTCCCCGGCCGCAGCAGTCGAAGTGATCCACGCCTATTCCCTGGTGCACGACGACCTGCCGGCAATGGACGACGATGCGTTGCGGCGGGGCCTGCCGACCTGCCACGTGGCATTCGGAGAAGCCACCGCGATCCTCGCCGGCGACGCGCTGCAGGCGTTCGCATTCGAGTTGATCGCCGCGTGCGGACACACCGCGCCCGTCCAGTGCGGCACCATGCTCGGCCTGCTGGCGCGTGCCTGTGGTTCCGAAGGCATGGCCGGCGGTCAGGCGCTCGACCTCGATGCCGTGGGCCGTGAGCTGTCACTGGCCGAACTCGAGCGCATGCATGCGCTCAAGACCGGTGCGCTGATCCGCGCCAGCGTGCTGATGGGCGCGGCAGCCGCCGACTGCACGCTGCCCACCACGCTGGATGCGCTGGCGCGCTACGGCCTGGCGGTGGGCCTTGCATTCCAGATCCGCGACGACATCCTCGATGTCGAAGGTGAGACGGACGTGATCGGCAAGACCCGCGGCAAGGACGCGGCCGCATCCAAGCCCACCTATCCCGGTCTGCTCGGCATGGACGGCGCGCGCGAACACGCGCGTATCCAGCGCGCCGCGGCGCTCGCCGCGCTGGCCGAGTCCGGCGTCGAATCCGAAGCGCTGGCCGACCTCGCACGCTACGCGGTCGACCGGCTGAGCTGAGCCTGTTTCGCGGCGTTACCGGGGCATCACTTGCGTTCGCATGCGAACGCGCCTGCCTGGAAGCGCCCGAGGATTTCCGCGGTCTTGCGTGCGTCGACGGCGTCCCCGCGGGCGAGGTTCGGGTTGCGATCCGCGCGTTCGAGGATGCGGCGGCGACTCGTGCACTGGTAGAAGCTCAGGTCGTCGCGTGCCGCGAGCGCGTTGATCTGGGTGCGGAGTTCGGAACGCAGCTGGTCCCGCGCCGAACTGTCGCGGCGCTCGATCCGCTGCAGAAGCTCGAGTCCCGAATCGATCCGGCTGGTCGACAGCCGCACTTCTTCCGCATGCCAGCGCCGATAGGAGTAGCCGGCCATCAGCGCGGCTCCGAGCAGGGCGCCGAGCACGAGGAACAGGACGCTGTTTCGCGATGGGGACATGGTCTCCTCCGACTGCGTGCGGTTGCGCAGCGCGGAGGATGACGCCGGCGCGAGCCGTGCCCGTCGAAGCGGCGTGAAGCGCGTTCGCCGCGTTCAGCGCTCCACCGGTGTCGACGGGCGCAAGGCTCAGAGCTTGGCGAGCTCCGGGTCCACTTCGCGCGCGATGCGCGCATCGAACCGCTTCGCCGCCGTGTAGGCAACCCGCGCCTCCGGCTTGCGGCCCAAACGGGCCAGGATCATTCCGCGGCGGAACGCGATCCCGGCGCGACTGATCGTCGTCGGGAGCGGCTCGATCTTGTCCAGCGCGTCGAGATGGCCAAGTCCCTCGGCCAGCCTGTCGCCGGACAACGCGGCGGTGCGCGCAAACTGGAACCGGATCACCGGATCGCCCGGCAATTGCGCGAGGCCCGACTGCGCCGCGGCGAAAGCCTGTGGGAAGGACTTCACCGACGCATACCCGGCAATGAGTGCAGAGTGCATGCGCGAATCCGTGGGCGACAACGCGACTGCACGCAGATAGTGCCGCTCGGCGGATTTCGCATCCTTCTCCGTGGCGGCTTTCACGCCCAGCATCAGCGCATGCAACGCCGGTGCGCGTGCACGCGTCGCTGCGATGACGGCAGCGCCCTTCTCCTTGTCGCCGCCCGCGAAACCAGGCGCGCCGAAGTAAAACTGCATGAGCCCGATATTGGCGTCGGGATTCACCGGATCGAGCACGATCGCTTGCGCGAAGGCATCGCGGCAGCGTTTGGCACGGCCGATCGCCTTGAGCTTGGAGCCCAGTTGCGCCTGCGAGCAGAGCAGTGACCCGCGCACCATCCAGGCATCGGCGTCGCGCGGCGAGGCCGCGCTGACCGCCTCGATCTGCTCGACAGCGCGATCGATATCGCCAGCTCGCGCGCTGCGCAACGCGGCCTCGGTCTGCGGAGAACGCGCGAATGCGCTGGATTGTGCAACGGCCAGCAGCGCAAGCGTCAGCGCAAGTCGGCGCAGTGGATGAGTCATGGAAAACTCCGTGGCAAGTGGGAATGACGCAGACCGCGAATGTCGCGGGCGGTTCGGAAGCGCCGCGACGCCGCCGCCGGGAACGCGGTGGCGCGCGACGCATCCTGCATCCGGGCGCGACCCACCGCGCAGTCGCGACGCGAAGGAAGACGCAGCGGCGCGATCAGAACAGCCGCAATGCGAAAGGATAGCGATACGGCAGACCTTCCTTGGCGCGCATGGCGGCGATGATCGTGCAGACGAACCATACGACCGCGATCACCAGCGCGGCCGGGACGGTCAGCAGCAGTCCGAGGCCCAGCGTGAGGATGGACAGCCCGATGAGCAGCAGCGCGATG
>JBKJSW010000085.1:0-4818 GCA_046595765.1 Ahniellaceae bacterium | reverse complement strand
GGACGCTGCGCGGGATCAGCACGCGCCTCCGGCTGTCGCGCTTGCGCGTGCGCTCCGCCATGAGTACCGCTTCTGCCAACGCGGTGGCACCGTCGTACATCGACGCGTTCGACACGGCCATCCCGGTCAGACGCGTCATCATCGTCTGGTATTCGTAGATCAGCTGCAGCGTGCCCTGACTCGCCTCGGCCTGGTACGGGGTGTAAGCGCTGTAGAACTCGCCGCGCGTGACGATTTCCCAGACTGCGGCCGGAATGTGGTGTTCATACGCGCCCGCACCGGCGAAATTGAGCGGAGTTCCGTCGCGTGCAGCGCGTTCGCGCATCAGCCGGGTGACGTCGGCCTCGTTTAAGCCATCGGGAACATGCTCCAGCCGGTCGATCAGCAATTCACGTGGGATCTCGTCGAACAGGTCGTCGATGCTGCCCACTCCGATGCGGTCGAGCATCCGGGCGACGTCGGCGGCGGTGTGCGGAATGAAGGGCATGATGTGACCTGCGGCGAATGAATCGGAAAGGGAATCGAACCTGGATCGCGGCGACGGGCACCGGTCCGGAAGGAGGCCATAGCCTAAGCCATGCGCCAAACGGGACCAAGTTCAGCGCCGCACGACCAAGCGAGGCTACTTCGAGGCGTCGGCTGAGTACCGCGTGTCCACCACGCGGCACCGCGCGCGCGCCATTGCACCCCCGCCGGCCGCGCGCGACGCGGTCGCGCGGACTCAGTGATCGTCGTTTTCGATGAGCTCGGCGTAATCGTTCGGGTCGAGCAGTTCGTCCATCTCGTCCTGCGGCGACGATGCGGGCTTGATCGCGAACAGCCAGCCGTCGCCGTACGCATCTTCGTTGATGGTCTCGGGCTTGTCGGCGAGGTCGGAGTTGACCTCGACGATCTCGCCGGACACGGGCGCGTAAACGTCGGATGCGGCCTTGACCGACTCGACCACGGCGCAGGCCTTGCCGGCTTCGACATCGTCGCCCACGTTCGGAAGTTCGACGTACACCAGGTCGCCGAGCAGCGCCTGCGCGTGATCGGAAATGCCGACGCGGATCGTGCCATCGTCTTCGATGCGGGCCCATTCGTGCGATTTGAGGAATTTCAGATCGCCGGGAATCTCTTGCATGACCATGTTCCTGGTTGGAGGACTGACGGGACGGATTGAACGGGACGGAGTTTAACCGGACGACTCACACACCGGGCTGCGGCTTGCCTTCCCGAACGAATGGCGTAGGCGTCACGCGCACCGGCAACTCCCGGCCGCGGATATCCACACGCAGGTCGGCACCCGCATCAGTTGGCACCCGAGCCAGGGCGATCGACTTGCCGAGCGTTGGCGCGAAGCTGCCGGACAGGATGCGGCCATCGCCGGCGCTGCTCAACACGACCTGGTCGTGGCGCAATACGCCCTTCTCGTCGAGCACAAGTCCTACGAGTCGACGCGGCACGCCCGCGGCCTGCTGCGCTTCGAGCGCGGCCCGGCCGATGAAGCCGCGACCCTCGTCGAAGGCCACCGTCCACGCCAATCCGGATTCGAGCGGCGTGGTGGTTTCGTCCATGTCCTGTCCATACAGATTCATGCCGGCCTCGAGTCGCAACGTGTCGCGGGCGCCGAGCCCCGCGGGCTTGACCCCGGCGTCGAGCAGTCGTTGCCAGAATTCCGCGGCCAATGACGCGGGCAACACGATCTCGTAGCCATCTTCCCCGGTGTAGCCCGTGCGCGCGATGAACAGGTCGCCGGCAGCAGTGGCGCTGAAGCGCGCGAGCTTCCCCGCACGCGTGCGCGCGCCAGCGTCCAGCAATCCATGCACCCGGTCGCGCGCGTGGGGGCCCTGCACCGCGAGCATGGCGAGATCGTCCCGCACCGCGATCGCCACTTCGTACGGAGCGGCCTGCCGGTTGATCCATGCGACGTCCTTCTCGCGGGTGGAAGCATTCACCACCAGTCGGAAGAATCCCTCTTCCATGAAATAGACGATCAGGTCGTCGATGACGCCGCCCTGCTCGTTCAACATGCAGGTGTAGAGCGCCTTGCCGGGCTTCGCCAGCTTGTCGACGGAGTTGGCCACCAGGTGCCGCAGGAATTCCCGCGTGCGCGCGCCGCGCAGGTCGACCACGGTCATGTGGGACACGTCGAACATGCCCGCGTCGCGGCGCACGTGGTGATGCTCGTCGATCTGCGAACCGTAGTTGATCGGCATGTCCCAGCCGCCGAAATCGACCATGCGAGCGCCCAGCGCGCGATGGGAGGCATTGAGGGGCGTGGTCTTGGTCATCGGGGTCTCTCAACTTGTGGAACCCCTCTCCCGCCGGGAGAGGGGTAGGGGTGAGGAGCCGAGTTTGCCCTGAGGCAAATACAGCATCGAGGCAAACCTCGCAGGTCAGGCGCACCAGCGACCTGACGCGCACCTAGTCGGCGGGACGCACCAGCAGGTCCATGGCGTTGATCGCATGGATCTGCACGCGCGTGCCGACCGGCGCATCGGTGCCTTGCACGCTCCAGTACGCGTCTCCGATCTGTACCTTGCCGCGGCCGTTGACGATCGGTTCCACCAGCGTCACCACGCGCCCGACCAGCTGTTCGGCCTTGCGGTTGAGCAGCGGCTGGTCGCTCACGCGCTCGTTGCCGCGCAGGAATTTCCAGTACACGCCGACGCTGATGAAGGCGAGCACACCGAACACGACGGCTTGCCAGAGATAGCTCATGCCGGCGCCGGTGAAGAGCAGGATCGCACCCGTCACCGCCGCGGCGATGCCCAGCCACAGCATGAAAACACCGGGTGCGAGGATCTCGCCCACCAGCAACAGCAAAGCAATGGCCCACCAGAAATAAACGATCTTCGGCATCCAGGGTTGCTCCCGACTTCAGCGATTGGTTTGGAAGATCAGGACGCGTTCGATTCGCGCGCGCTGTCCTGTGCGTCGCGGTCCTGACGCCGACTCGTGGCGGCGCTGCGCGCATCGCTGCGTTGCAGTGCTTCCTTGCCGATCTCCGCGAAGCCGGCGAGGCTCCCCAGAATTCCCGTGGCTTCCATCGGCAGCAGCAGCAGCTTCTGGTTGGGAGAATTGGCGAACGCCTTGAGCGCCTCGATGTATTTGTCGGCAACAAAGTAATTGATGGCCTGCATGTCGCCTTTGGAAATCGCCTGGGACACCATCATGGTGGCCTTGGCTTCGGCCTCGGCCAGGCGCTCGCGGGCCTCGGCTTCGCGGAACGATGCCTCACGCTTGCCCTCGGCCTTGAGCACCGCCGCCTGCTTGTCGCCTTCGGCACGCAGGATTTCGGCCTGGCGCAAACCTTCGGCTTCCAGCACAGCCGCGCGCTTCTCGCGCTCCGCCTTCATCTGGCGCGCCATCGCGTCGACCAGATCACGTGGCGGCTGGATGTCCTTGAGCTCGATGCGGTTGACCTTGAGACCCCACGGATGCGTCGCTTCGTCCACGACTCGCAGCAGGCGGGCGTTGATCTCGTCGCGCTTCGACAACGACTCGTCGAGATCGAGCGAGCCGATCGAGGTACGGATATTGGTCATGACCAGCGCGATGATCGCCTGCTGCAGGTTGGACACCTCGTAAGCCGACTTGGCGGCGTCGAGGATCTGGAAGAACACGATGCCATCGACCTTGACCAGCGCATTGTCCTTGGTGATGACCTCCTGCGAGGGCACCTCGAGGACCTGTTCCATCATGTTCATCTTGCGACCAATGCTCTGGATCAACGGAAACAGCAGGGCAAGCCCTGGCGACAGCGTGTGCGTGTACTTGCCGAAGCGCTCAACCGTGTATTCGTAGCCTTGCGGCACGACCCGCACGCCCTTGAGCAGCGTGACCACCACGAACGCCAGAACGATAAAACCCAACACGCCGCCGAATTCCATTACCGCATCCCCCGTTGGCACAAGCGCCGAGTATAGAGGTGAACGGCGTCTGGCTCTCCTGTCCGGGAACCGCAGCCGTTCGAAAATTGCATCCGTGGTTCCGGGACAAAAGATATCGGGCGGCGATGCGTGGTTCTTCTCCCCCTTGTCACGAGAAACAGGGCACTGCGACTTTTTCGATGCTGGGTGCATCCTAGGCATAGTGAACAGCGCCTTCGCCGTCGACACCTCACCTGAATTGCTCGCTGGTTTACGCCGGCGCGAGTCGGCGGCGTTCGCCACTCTCTACGCGATGTTCGAGCGTCCGATCCACAACCTGGCGTGGCGAATGCTCGCCAATCCCGAGGATGCGCGCGAAGTACTGCAGGACACCTTTTTACAAGTGCACACGCGAATGGAGCAGTTCCGTGGCGATGCGCCGTTCTGGTCGTGGCTGCGCAGGATTGCGGTGAATGCAGCTCTGGCGCGACTTCGCCTGCGCAATCCACCGCACGACGAATGGAATGACGAGATGGCCGCAGAAAGCAGTTCGGTCCCCGACTGGATCGATCTTGAGCAAGGCCTTGCACAATTACCCGCGCAGACGCGCAGCGTGCTCTGGTTGCATCTCGTGGAAGGTTACAGCCATGAGGAAATCGCCCAGGAATTCGGGCGCAGCTTGAGCTTTTCCAAGTCGCAGGTGCAGCGCGGTGCGCGGCGATTGCGCGAATTGATGCGATGTCCCGATGAGCCGCCGCCCGAACAGGAGTTGCGACATGCAGTCGCCTGAGGTCAGTCCACTTCCATTGGTTTCACCGCCCGAACTCGATCTGTTGGCGGGTTCATTGCGCCGGTTGCCGCTGGTTGCGCCCGAGCATTCGGCGTGGTCAGGGATTGCACTGACGTTGCAGACCGCTTCAAGGCGGAAAGCTGACTTGCGAACTCGAACAAAACGGCGTTGGAT
>JBKJSW010000212.1:0-8013 GCA_046595765.1 Ahniellaceae bacterium | reverse complement strand
ATCTGTTCGGGCGCGTTGCTTGCCGCACGCGCTGGATTGCTGTCCGGCCGCCGTTGCACCACGCACCACAGCCTGGTCGCCCGATTGCGCGAGCTCGCGCCGGATGCCGTAGTGCTGGACGACCGCGTATTCGTCGAGGACGGCAACGTCTCGACCAGCGCGGGCATCACCACGGGAGTCGACCTCGCGCTGCACCTCATCGCCACACTGGCGGATTCGCGGCTGGCAGCGGCAGTGGCGCGGGAAATGGTGGTGTGTTTCCGGCGCGGGCCCGACGCGCCCGCCCTTTCGCCGTGGCTGGCCGGACGCAACCATCTCGACGATCGCATCCATCGACTGCAGGACGCGATCGGTCGCGCGCCCGTGGAAGACTGGCCGCTGGCGCGCGCGGCGCTGCACGCCCATGTCAGCGTGCGCACGCTGACACGCCGGTTCCGCAACGCCACCGGCGGCTCTCTGCACGACTATCACGCGCAGTTGCGGCTCGCCCTCGCCGACCGGGCGCGCGAGCACGGCGCGGGCAGCGAAGCCGCCGCCGAAGCGGGCGGTTTCGGCTCCGCGCGTCAGCTCAGGCGCCTGCGCGCCGCACGACGCTGACCTGCACCGGCATGCGGATGGAAGCGAACTTGGGCCCCGAGCGCGGGCGGCGCTTCATGGACGTCGCCGTGATACGCGCTCCGCGCTCGCCCACATCAGCGCGGCGATCGTGATCGCCACGCCATGGACCCACCAGAGTCCGAGCCACGCGGGGAGGCTGCCATCGCCGATCCAGCCGCGGCCGAGGGTCAGCAGGTTGAGATACGCCACGTAGCCGAGCACCGCCACCATCAACCGGCCGTAGCGCGATTCGCGCGGACCGCTGCGCGCCAGCGGAAACGCCAGTAGTGCGAGCGTCAATACGGACAGCGGCAGGCCCAGCCGCCAGTGCAGTTCCGCCATGTCACGCGGCGTTCCGCTGGCCATCAGCTCGCGGCTGCCGACGCGGCTCTCGGACCGGTTACGCCGCACTTTTTCCGAGGCCGGCAGGCGCAGTTCATTGCGCTCGAACCGCATCGTGCGGAAGTTCGGCGATGCGAGTGAACCCTCGACCCGAAAGCCATCCTCGAGCGCAAGGTAGCGGTTGCTGCCGTCCTGGTCGTGGAAGAGCCGACCGTGGCTGGCGGTGACGATGTCGACTCGATCCTCGCGCTCCCGGTACACGAATAGACGGCGGAAATCCGCGCCACGCGGATCGATCTCGCCGACGTAAACCACGCCCGCGCCGCCCGGCAGCGGCATGAAACGCCCGGCTTCGAGGCCCGCGGTGAGCAGCGAACGGTTGGCCTCGTCGACCATGCGGTCGGCCACGCGCAAAGCACCCGGCACGATCCAGAAAGTCAGCATCGCAACCCCTGCCAGCAGTGGCAACGCGACGAGCAGCAGGGGTCTTACCAGCGCACGGACGCTCATGCCGGCAGCGGCCAGGATGGTCATTTCGTTGTCGCGATACAGCCGCCCGTAGGCGAGCAGCACCGCGATGAACAGTGCCAGGGGCATGAGCAGGGTGATGATGTCGAGACTGCGCAACGCGACCTGGCTCATCATCAGCGGCAGCGGCACCTCGCCGTTCGCGACCCGGCGCAGCACGTCGGACAGCGTGCCACCCAATGTGATTAACAGCAGCAGCGCGGCGGTGGCCGCGCAGGCACCGACCAGCTCGCGCAACACGTAGCGATCGACGATCTTCACGATTGTCCTGCGCGGGTCATGGCGCGGCCACTGATCGGCGCTCAACCGCTCGCATGATTCCCCCGACATGGTGCGAACAGGTCCAGCGAAGACTTGTACACCGACGTTTCGACGTCCAGCAACCCGAGCATCGAATGGAACAGGTTGTCGTGCGAGAGTGGACGGCCGCGTTGCCCGTCCAGGCACGCACGGTCGACGTCGTGCGATCGCGCATAACCGTCCGAGATCCACGCAATCATCGGCACGTGGGTCTGATTCGCAGGCGCCATGACGTAGGGCATTCCATGCAGGTACATGCCGTGCTCACCGGTCGATTCGCCGTGATCGGAAACGTACAGGAGCGCGGCATCGAAACGGTCGCGCTGGGACTCGAGCACGCCGATCAGCCGATCCAGCACGTGATCGGTGTAGAGGATCGTGTTGTCGTAGGTGTTGACGATCTGGGCCTTGGTGCAGCGCTGCAGCTGATTGGTGTCGCAAGTCGGGGCGAAGCGGCGGAACTGCGGGGGATAGCGTTCGAAGTAGGAAGGCCCGTGGCTGCCGAGCTGGTGCAGCACGATGAACGTGGTGTCGCGGGTGTTCGCGATCGCGCCCTCAAGCACCTCTACCAGAACTTCGTCGAAGCATCCGTCGCTGGAGCACAACGGGTTGCCGGCGGCCAGTGGCAAGGTCGCCTCGTCGATCCGTGCCGCGATGTGCTTGCTGCCGGTGTTGTTGTCGAACCACTGCGGCCGCAGCCCGGCGTGCGCGAGGACGTCCAGCAGGTTTTCCTGGCGAGCGTGTTCATCGCTCTCGAAGCGCTGCTTGCCGAGCGGGGAAAACATGCAGGGCAGCGAAACCGCCGTGGCAGTGCCGCAGCTCGACACGTTGCGGAAACTCGTCACCGCGCGCGCCGCGAGCCTCGGAGTGGTGGGGCGCGGGTAACCCAGCACGCCGAAGCTGGATGCGCGCGCCGATTCGCCCACTACCAGCACGACCAGCCGAGGCAGGTCGTCGGCTCTCCAGCCGGCACCCTTGCGGGCATCGCGGCCCAATGGCGCGATCGGCTCGACCAGGTCGTCGTTGCGGTGGCGCAGATAGCTGCGCGCAGCGTTCAGCGTGCTGATCGGATTCACCATGTGCCGCAGTTCGCGATGACTGCGGGAGATCGACACGATGTCGACGTAGGCAAGCAGGCCGGTGAGCGCCAGCACCAGCAGCAGGATTGCCAGCGAACCGAGCCTGGCGGCGAGTTCGCGCGGCAAGCTGCGCGGCGCGAGCCGCACCGTGGCGATGAGCCATAGCGGCGGAATCGCCAACGCCACGTACAGCAGCATGCGCGAACTGATCCACTGCCCGACCTCCCGCGCGTCGGTTTCGAACACACTCTGGATGGCGCTGCGGTCCACCACGACGCCATAGGTGTCCATGAAGTACGCGCCCGCGAGCGCGACCACGACCAGGGCGCCGCACGCCAGCCGCGCCACGCCACGCCACGCCACCAGGTTGAACATGACCCACAGGGTGCCGACCAGCAGCAGTGCTATCGCCACCAGGCGCATCGCGGCGGGCGCATCGACCGGCGCCAGGGCACGTGCGACCAGCGTGAACATCGACCGGTTGGCGGTGGCCGCGAGGTACACCGCCAACACCAGCGTGAGCCGCGTGATGCTGATCGCAGTCGCCGGCGCGAACACACGCCGCAACAGGGACGCAGTAGCGTTCCAGGCGCCGTCGGCCCTTGCGGGCAGGGACTGTGAATCGGTTGCCGTCATGCCGCTCGCGTTTCCTGAAAAAGTGGGGTGCGGTGGAAACGAATCGCTGCACGACGTCCGCTTCGCTGTGCCATTGCCGTGATGGATCGCAGGCGGGACGGTGCGCAGGAAGTTGACGGACGTTCGTCGAACCCGTGTTGGCCGCGCGTTAACCATGGCGATTCAGCCCCCGCACCGAATGCTACCCGTTTCGGGCCACGCAGGACCATCCAGGCGCGGCAGCATCCAGTCCAGGTCGATCACGTCGCAGTCGTTGCGCACGGCGAAGTTCAGGGGGGGGTGACGCCCTCCGGCGCGGTAACGGGCGATCCCACTGCGCCGCGTGGCCGCGACGCGTGGTCGGGGCGGCGGCCGCCCGACGGTCGCCAGCACGCTTCGGGCCGCCGACTTTCCGGCGCCGCTTCGCGTCGCCGGACCCGCTGTCGTATGGTGCACGTCCACGAGCGACCCACGGAGACCTTCGGCGGCATGCGCGCAATGCGAATTTCCGCTGCGGTGATGTGCGCCATGCTCGGTTGCTTTTCCGCGACGCCGGCGGATGCGCTCGACCCGGCGCGTGCCATCACGCAATACGCGAGCGAAGTGCTGGGTACGCCCGACGGCCTGCCGCAGAACTCGGTGCAGGCAATCGCACAGACACCGGATGGCTACCTCTGGTTCGGCACGCAGGAAGGCCTGGTGCGTTTCGATGGCGTGCGCTTCACCGTTTTCGACAAGCACAATACGCCGGCGCTGCGCCACAACTCGGTGCAGTGCCTCACGGTCACCCGCAACGGCGACCTCTGGATTGGTACATTCGTGGGTGGCGCGACGCGCCTGCGCAAGGGCGTGTTCACCGCGCTCACAACCCGTCAGGGCCTAAGCAGCGACCAGGTACGCACCATCGTCGAGGCCGGGGACGGCAGTGTCTGGATCGGCACCAATGCGGGGCTCGATCACTACCGTGACGGAAGCATTACGTCCTTCACACTCGCCAACGGCCTGCGCAACGACCGCATCCTCGCCATCGTTTTCGACGCGAAGGGCAACCTCTGGATCGGCACGGATGGTGCCGGCGCGGCGCGCCTGCGCGACGGCGCGTTCCAGTGGTTCGATACGCGCGACGGTCTGGCCGGCGACCAGGTGCGCGCGATCTGGCGGGCCCGCAACGGTGACCTGTGGTTCGGCAGCTACGGCGGTGGCGCGAGCCGTCTGCGAGGCGACACCTGGACTCGATACACGCAAGCCGAGGGCCTCGCCAGCGAACAGGTCACGGCCATCCGCGAAGACCGCGACGCCAATATCTGGTTCGCAACCTCGGGTGGCATCAGTCGATGGTCGGAGGGCACGCTGTCGTCGCTCAGCACGGCCAACGGACTCGAGAACGACTTGAACGTCGCCTTGTACGAGGATCGCGAAGGCAGCCTGTGGGTGGGCAGCAACGGCGGCGGCGTGACGCGGCTGCGCGATGCCAGGGTGATCAACTTCACCACCCGCGAGGGACTCAGCCCCGGCAACGCGCGCGTCGTCATGCAGGCGCGGGACGGCGCGCTCTGGATCGGCACCGACCAGGGCCTCAACGTGCTGCGCGACGGAGCGGTGCACCGCGTCGATCAGCCGAGCCTGGATGCACGCATCTTTTCGCTCGCGCAGGACGCAGGCGGCTCGATCTGGGTCGGTACGCACGGCTCGGGACTGGTGCGCCTGGATGGCGAACGCGTGGTGCAGCGGCTGGGCGTCGCGCAGGGTCTGTCCAACAACGTGGTGCGCGCCATCCTGCCGGCGCGGGACGGTGCGCTGTGGGTCGGCACCGACATTGGGCTCAACCGCATCGCAGCGGGCCGCGTGCAGGTGTGGCGACGCCGGGACGGCCTCAGCGTCGACCCGGTTACCGCCCTGCTGGAAGCGCGCGATGGCACGCTCTGGATCGCCACCAATGGCGGCGGACTCAATCGTTTCAGCGACGGTCGCTTCACCGCCATCACCGCGCGCGAGGGCCTCGGCAGCGACGTGGTGTTCGCATTGCACGAGAGCGCCGACGGCGCGATCTGGGCTGGCACTGACGGGGGTGGCCTGTGCCGGGTGATGGGCGACGAAGTCGGTTGCGTGACCAGCGACCAGGGGCTGTACGACGACCTGGTGGTGCAGGTCCTCGACGACCAGGCCGGCCGTCTGTGGATGGCGAGCAACCGTGGCGTGTTCAACGCGCCGATCAGCGAACTTGAAGCGGTTGCAACCGGACGCGCGCGTTCGGTGGTCTCGACGCACTACGGCAGCAGCGACGGCATGGCCAGCCCCGAGGCCCATGGCGGTTCGCAACCCGCAGGCACGCGCAGTCGCGACGGCCGCCTCTGGTTCCCGACACTGGCCGGCATTGCGGTGTTCGACCCGGCCAACGCGCGCGGCAACCCGTTGCCCCCGCCGGTGCGAATCGAGGCGTTCGTGGTCGACGACCGCAACGTGCCGCTGTCGCGCACCACCACCCTCGCGCCCGGCCACAAGCAGCTCGAAATCCACTACGCCGCGCTGAGCTTCGTCAACCCGGATGCGGTGGCGTTCAAATACCGGCTGGAAGGATTCAATCCCGACTGGATCGACGCGGGCTCACGCCGCGCGGCGTACTTCACCAACCTGCCGCCCGGCGACTACGCGTTCCACGTGATTGCGAGCAACAGCGACGGCATCTGGAACCGCGAGGGTGCGACGCTGCGCTTCACGCGCGAGGCGCAGTGGTTCGAGACCGACGCATTCAAAGTGCTCGCCGCGCTCGGCGCCCTCGGCGTCTTCGCGCTCGTGTTCCGCGCACTGTCGCTGCGGCACCGGGCTCGCCAGGCGCAACTGGTGCGCCTGGTCGACGAGCGTACGCAGGCGCTGGCGCATTCGAACGCCGAACTGGTCCGCCTGTCCAAGACCGACGCGCTCACCGGCGCATGGAACCGGCGCGGCGCCACCGAAGCGCTCGAATCGGAGTGGCGCGGTTCGATCGACGACGCGACGCCGATCTCCGTGTTGATGATCGACCTGGATTCCTTCAAGGCCTACAACGACCACTATGGCCACGGTGCCGGCGACGAGTGCCTGAAGACCGTCGTCGAAGTCCTTGCGCATGCCATGCGCGGCCCGCGGCAAGTCGTCGCACGCATGGGCGGCGAGGAATTCCTCGTGCTGCTGCCGGACACCGGGCTCGTCGCCGCAAGCGCGATCGCCGAGGACCTCCGGGCGCGCGTCGAATCGGCTGCGCTGCGCCACGAACGCGGCGCCTGCGGCAACGTGGTCACGATCTCCATCGGCGTCGCGAGCACGGTGCCGCGAGCCGGCCAGCCATCCGCCGCGCTTATCGCCGCAGCGGATCTCGCGCTGTACCAGGCCAAGAACGCCGGCCGCAACACCGTGTTCGCGCACGCGGAAGACGCGCGCAAGGACACGCGCTAAAACCGACGCAGCGCGGCGCGGCAGCGCCGAGGCTATGAACCAGCGCGCGTGGCATCCGCGGCACGCACAATGAGTACCGCATTGGTGCCGCCGAAGGCGAACGAGTTGCTCATCGCCGCGGTGATCCGCAGGCCGGGACGCGCGATGTTCGGGACGTAGTCGAGGTCGCAATCCGGGTCCGGGATTTCGAGGTTGAGCGTCGGCGGCGCCGTTCCCGACTCGAGCGCGAGCAGGGTCGCGATGAGTTCGACCGCGCCCGCGGCGCCGAGCAGGTGTCCGTGCATCGATTTGGTCGAGCTCACTGCGATGCGGTCGGCATGGGCGCCAAATACCGCGCGGATCGCAGCGGTTTCCGCAACGTCGTTGGCCGCGGTGGCGGTGCCGTGCGCATTGATGTAGCCGACCTCGCGGGGATCGAGGCCCGCCGACTCGATCGCGAGTTGCATGGTGCGCGCCTGGCCCGCGACGCTCGGATGCGTGATGTGACCCCCGTCGGTGCTGAGTCCGTAGCCTGCAAGCTCGCCATGGATTCTGGCGCCGCGGCGCAGGGCGCGCTCCCTCTCTTCGAGCACCAGCACGGCAGCGCCTTCGCCGAGCACCATGCCACTGCGGTTGCGCGCGAATGGCTTGCACGACGCCGCGGGATCTTCGGGATCTTCGGTTGCCAGGGTCTTCAGCGCCTCCCATGCCTTCAGCGTGCCGTGCGTCAACGGCGCTTCGGCGCCGCCCGCGAGCATCACGCTGGCTTCTCCCTGGCGAATGCGACGGAACGCTTCGCCAATGGCCACCGCTGCGGACGAGCACGCGGTCGAGTACGTGAGGTTCGGTCCGCTCAGGCGATGCTCGCTGCCGATCCAAGACGCCGCAGCATTGTTCATCGCGAGCAACACGCTGAAAGGCTTGATTCGATCGGAGTCGTCGCGAAACAGTGTCGAGTAACCGTCCTCGATCGCGTTGGCGCCACCCATGCCGGTGCCGAGGAAGACGCCCGCAAGCATGCGCTCGTCGTCGTCACCGGCATGGGCATCGTGTCGCCCTGCGGCAGCGGGCCGCACGCGTTCTTTAGGAATCTGGTCGATGGCAAGGCAGGCGTGGCGCGACTTCCGGCGGCGTTCGCACC
>JBKJSW010000424.1:0-3638 GCA_046595765.1 Ahniellaceae bacterium | reverse complement strand
TCGCGTGGTCGTTCCTGACCATCGGCATCGCGCTCGGCTCGTGGTGGGCCTACTACGAACTCGGCTGGGGCGGCTGGTGGTTCTGGGACCCGGTGGAGAACGCGTCGTTCATGCCGTGGCTCATCGGCACCGCGCTCATCCATTCGCAGGCTGTCACCGACAAGCGCGGTTCGTTCCGCGCGTGGACTTTGCTACTTGCGATTTTCGCTTTCTCGCTGTCGCTGCTCGGGACTTTCCTGGTGCGTTCCGGCGTACTCACGTCGGTCCACGCATTCGCGTCCGATCCGGCCCGCGGCCTGTACATCCTGGTATTCCTCGCGCTGGTGTCGGGTGGTGCGCTGACGCTGTACGCAATCCGTGCGCCGCGACTTTCGGGCGACCTCGAATCGCCATTCGGCATCGTGTCGCGAGAAAGCCTGCTGCTGTCCAACAACCTGCTGTTCGCCGCCGCGTGCGCGCTGGTGTTGATCGGCACCTTGTTCCCGCTACTCGCCGATGCGTTCGGCTGGGGCAAGTTTTCGGTGGGCCCGGCCTATTTCGGACCGTACTTCTTCTGGCTGATGGCGCCGCTGGTGCTGCTACTGCCGTTCGGTCCATTGTCGCGCTGGCAGCAGTCCGATCCAGCCGGCCTCTGGCGCCTGTTGCGATGGTCGGCGTTGGTCGCGGTCGCGGGTGGAGTGCTCGCCTGGATCGTGTGGCGCGACGCTCTCGGGTGGAAGGGCGCCCTCGGCGTCGCCGGCGGCACGTGGCTCGCGCTCGGCGTGGTGGCCGCGTGGCGCGCACGCGCGAACAGATCGCGTGACGTGGTCGCGAGCGCCACGGCCGCACCTTCGCGCAAACTCAATGCCGGATTCGTCGGCATGCTCGTCGCGCACGCCGGCATGGCGATGTTCGTGGCCGGCGTGCTGCTCACCGAATCGAGCAGCATCGAGAAGGACGTGCGGCTCGCCCCTGGCGAGACGCTGACAATCCGCGGCCTCGAGTTCCGATTCGTGAGCATCGCGAGCGCCAACGGCGCGAATTACGAGGCCGATCGCGGACAGTTCGAGGTCTGGCGCAACGACCGGCGCATCGCGGTCATGCACCCCGAAAAGCGGCTCTATTCCGGTGGCAGCCAGATCATGACCGAAGCCGCGATCGACGCCGGCTTCACGCGCGACCTCTACGTCGCGCTCGGGGAACCGCTGCGCAACGCCGAGGGGGCCGCGCCCGCGGCACAGGCATGGGCGGTGCGGATCTACCACAAGCCCTTCATGCGTTGGGTATGGTTGGGCGCGGTGCTCATGATGCTGGGCGGCGCCACCGCCGCCACCGACAAGCGCTACCGGCGCGAGCGCGCATTGGCTCCGGCAAAGCCGACGCACGCGGTCGACGACGTCCTCGGCGCCACGGCATGAAGGCGGTCCGCTTCCTGCTGCCGCTGGTGGTATTTGCCGGGCTTGCGGTGCTGCTCTATTCGGGACTCGGCAAGGATCCGAGCATCGTGCCGTCGCCGCTGATCGGCAAGCCCGTCCCGGACTTCGATCTGCCCGACCTGCGCGACACCAACGATCGCGTCCGCGCCGCGAGCCTCAAGGGCAAGCCGTATCTGGTGAATGTCTGGGGCAGCTGGTGCGTGACCTGCCGCATCGAGCACCCGCTGCTCATGCGCTTCGCCGCGGAGCGCAAGCTGCCGATCGTCGGTCTCAACTGGAAGGACGAACCTGACGAAGCGCGACGTTGGCTAGGACAGTACGGCGATCCGTACGCGCACATCCCGCAGGACCTCGACGGTCGCACGGCCATCGATTTCGGGGTGTACAAGGCGCCGGAGTCGTTCCTCATCGGCGCCGACGGCACCATCCTGTTCAAGCAGGTGGGTCCGCTCACCGACGAGATTCTCGCCAACGAAGTGCTGCCGTTGCTCGCGGAAGGCGCGCAGCGATGAAGAAATTGATGGCCGGCCTGTTCCTGCTGCTGCTCGTCGGCACCAGCGGTGCAATCGATCCGATGCCGTTCCGCGATGCGCACGAGGAGCGACGCTTCGGCGCGCTGCTGGCCGAGCTGCGCTGCATGGTGTGCCAGAACCAGAGCCTCGCGGATTCGGATGCCGGCCTCGCGCGCGACCTTCGCGGCGAAGTGTTCGAACTCATGCGCAACGGCAAGTCGGATGCGGAAATCCGCGAATTCCTGGTGTCCCGATATGGCGATTTCGTGCTGTATCGGCCACCCGTCCGTGGTGCCACGCTGGCGCTCTGGTTCGGTCCGGTGCTGGTACTGACGGGTGGCGCGTTGCTGCTGGTGACGACGTTGCGACGGCGTACGCGCGCCCTGCGACGAATGCGTGGTGCTGCCGCCGGTGCGGTAGACGAAACAGGGGAAGTCGTTTGACGATCATGTTCTGGACGATCGCCGCCGCGATGACGGCAGCGGTGGCAGTTTTGCTGTGGTGGACGCTGCGCGGGCGCGGCTCCGACGACACCGCGCAGCGGCGCCGCGCGCTGGCCCAGGCGCATGCCGCAGGCGTCATCGACGATGCCGAGCTTGCGCGCAAGCAGGCGGAACTTGACGCGCAGCAGCCGAGCGGATCGGCAGCCATGACCCGACGACGGTCGCTGGCCCTGCCCATCGCACTCGCCGTGGCGTTGCCGATCTGCGCGTTCGCGCTGTACCGGGTGGTCGGCACGCCGGCGGCGCTAACGCCCATCAAGCCCGTGGTGACGGAAGCAGGCGCAACAGGCGATCCGCACCAGTCCGCGAGTGGAGCCAACGCGCCCGAGATGGAAAAGGCGATCACGGAGCTCGCCGCGCGACTCGCCAGTTCGCCCGGCGATGTCGACGGCTGGCTACTGCTGGCGCGCGCGTACAAGGCGACACAGCGCTACGCGGAATCGTTCGATGCCATGGCCCACGCTCTCGCGTTGACGCCGGACTCGCCGGACGTCCAGCTGGAACATGCCGAAAGTGAAGCGCTCGCCTCCGCCGACCGGCGCTTCACCGATCGCGGACGTGCGGTGCTCGCAAGCGCACTCGCCACCGACGCCAGCAACCAGCGGGCACTGTGGCTCTCGGGCATCGACGCCGTGCAGCGCGAAGCCTATGCGGACGCGATCCGGCACTGGCAGGCGCTGGAAGCGCAACTCGATCCGGCGAGCGACATCGCGCAATCGGTACGCGACCAGATCGCGCGGGCACGCCAGGTCGGGGGACTGGAAGCGGGATCCGCCGCGCCTGCGGTTGCCGCCGGCGATGCCGCGCCCGCCACGTCGCCACCGGTGCCCGCCAGCGCAGCGGGCGCAAATGCGGTGACCGTTAATGTCGACATTGCTCCCGCATTGCGATCGCGCCTCGGCGAAGGCGACACCCTGTTCGTGTTCGCACGCGCGGCGGAGGGGCCGAAAATGCCGCTCGCGATCCAGAAGCGTTCGGCGTCGATGCTGCCGCTGACGCTCACCCTCGATGACACCATGGGCATGATGCCGAGCATGAAACTTTCCTCGGCCGCGACGCTGGTGTTCGGGGCGCGCGTTTCAAGCCGCGGCGACGCAACGCCGGCGGCCGGCGCGCTCAATACCTGCAGGTCGCCGGCCGCCGGTGTTGCGTCGCCGCGGCTGGAAACACGCGCCCCGAACACCAGCGTCTCGGCCGAGGAAAGTTTC
>JBKJSW010000355.1:0-5362 GCA_046595765.1 Ahniellaceae bacterium | reverse complement strand
ACCGGTGTTCCGGCGGCGATGCCGGCGACGCCGGCTTGCGGTACCGACGCTTCCAGCCACACTGTCTTCGTACCGTTGATGCGGAACAGCAGCGTGCCGGCCGGCGTCGATTCTCCTTCGCGCACGCCGATCTCGCTGACCACCCCGTCGACCGGCGCGGTCAAGGTGATGCTGCTACCCCGCCCTGCGCCTGCCGGCACGCCCAGCGCGCGCAAGCGTTCGCGCGAGGCGGATCGCAGCGCACGTGCCGATGCCGACTCCGCGTTGTTCAAGGCGCGCGCTTCCGCCAGTGCAGTGCTCCACATCGGAGCAAGCACACTGGCCAACGGCTGGCCCGCGCGCACCGCCGTGTACGGTGCCTTGATGTACAACCGGTCGACGATGGAATCCACGCGCGCACTCACCACGCGTTCGTTGCGAAGATCCCAGCCGATGGTGCCGGGCACGCGCGCCGAACTTGCCAGTTTGCCGAGCGCCACCACGGCGCTGCGGATGCCAAGGTTTTGACGCACGCCCGCTGCGACGGTGATGCCGCCTTCGGTTGCTGCATCCGCGTACTTTGGAACCAGTTGCATGTCCATGAAGGGTGACTTGCCGGGCTTGTCGAAACGCTGGTCCGGCACCATCGGGTCGTACCAGTAGAGTGGCTCGCGTGCGGCGGGTTGTGCGGCGGCTTCCGCGTACTTCGGCACCAGCTGCATGTCCATGAAAGGCGACTTGCCCGGCTTGTCGAAGTGCTGGTCGGGCACCATCGGGTCGAACCAGTAAAGTGCCGCGCGCTCTGCAGGAGCGGCGTTGCCTGTGCTCGACTCGATCGGCTTTGAACGCGACTGCCCCCACCAGAAACCCAGCGCCAACGAGCCGAGGGCCAACGCCATGGACGCCACGATGATCGCGGGGCGGTTGGTCAGGTTCATGGCCGATCCTCCAAGGGCAACAGGTAAGCCAACCCGGCCCACGCGCGGCCGAACTCGCCCACGTGTTGCGCATGCGCAAGATGTATTTCGAGTTCGTCGCGCTGCGCGTTGAGCCAGGACTGCACATCACCACCGGCACGATAGGACGCGAGCGCCGCTGCGCTGCGGTCGCGGGCGAGCGGCAACATGCTCTCTGCATGCAAAGCGACCTGGCGCTTGAGTCCTTCCCAACGGGCAATGTCGGCACGGATACTGGCGATCGCCTCGCGCCGCAGATCCTCGCGCATGGCCACTGCTGCAGCGTAGTCCGCCTCACGCGCGGACACCCCGCGGTCCTGCCGATCGCCAGGGAAGAGTGGCAGCGACATTCCGACTTCGATCGACAGCATGTCGCTGCGACCTCCCTGACGTTGGCCGTAGGAAGCCCCCACGCTCCAGTCGATGCGCTTCTCCGCGCGGGCAAGTTCGATATTTGCTGCAGCAGTCGCTACTTGTGCCTTCGCCGGCAACAGCGGGCTGAGCCGGTCTACTGTCGCAACCAGCCGCGCTTCGGGGACGCGAAGCGAGCTGAAGTCCGGCGCCGCCATCGTCACCTCGACGCCGGCATCGCCGAGCCATCGCGACAAACCCGTTTGCGCGACGCTGCGCCGTGCGCGCACCACCTCGATCCGGCTCTCGACCTCGAGCGTTGCGAGACCCGTCGCCAACGTGGCGTCCACCGATCCCGCGCCGCCGCGCAATCGCGCAGCAGCCAGCTCGACCGCCGCTGCCGCTTGCGCGCGCAGCGCTTCGAGCGCGGTCAGCTCGTTTTGCGCTGCCCAGACATCGATCCAGGCCAGCGCCGCGCCGCGGCGCACGTCCAGTTTCGCGGATTCGGACAGCGCGCGCGCTTCGTCAATCTTGCGCACCGCCAGGTTGCTTCGCGCCGCGCGCTTGGCACGCGCCGGAATGTCCTGACGCAGACCAATGCGCTTCATGGTCATCTCGTCCGCGCTGAAATCAAAACTGTCACCTCCCGTGATCGGAAGGTTGTCGATACCGAGCACGAGCATCGGGTCGGGCAGGGCGCCGGCGCGCGCTGCGTCCTGCTCGGCCGCAGCAACCCCCGCGCTGCGCGCGGCGAGCACGGGAGCGCGGTCCACCGCCAGCTGCGTGGCGTCCTCCAGCGTCAGCACATTCGCTTGCGCGGACGCAGCAACGGGCAGCAGTGCAAGGACAAGCGCAAGCAAACACGCAGGTGCACTGGTCGCGCCCACGTCCAGGCGCGAGACAGGAACAGGACTCTTCTTGAAAACCATAAGACCTCCAGACGGCATCAACGAAGGCGCACGGCAAGCATCGCCGTACGCGTTGAACGCGAGGTCTGGGGCTAGATCAGCAGCGAGCAGTAGCGCAATCGAGGCGGTGGATCGGAACGCTCGATCGACACGTCTTGCGTCGGCGCTTCCCGGGCCGCGGGCGTCGCGAGCACGAGGGCGAACGCCGCCGGCAGTGCAAGCGCGGGCACCCCGAGTACCGCGTGATCGGCGGCAACCGAGCGATCCGGCGAGCAATGCTTGGCGCACAGCGCAGCGGATTCCCTGGGCATATCCATGCCCATGTCCGCGCAGTCTTCGGCCATCGTCGCCGCGGCCGCAGGCATGCGCGTCATCGTGCACGCGTACGCCGCCATCGCCGCCTGCTGGAACAGGAGGCACACGATGACCGCGACAGCGATGCGAATGCGCGAGCGGCGGCGAACGATCATGGTGTGGAGTCTACGCCTGCGGTGGTCAGAAGCATGTGGTGGTCAAAGATCGACCAGGTTACGGACCCAAGCAACCGTGATGAGCTGCTCAGGGGGCCGGAGACTTGAACGCCCGGACCGTTCCCTGCATTGACAACGTTTGCGTCTCGCGAGTTCAGATCGCGGTGGAGGCAGTCCAGGCGGCACGAACTCCTCACTGTTTCAGGCGTGCAGACTGTCGCAGGCGTGGCCCCCGCATTCGCCGGTTTCTACCTGCAGCGTGGTGTGCTCTATCTCGAACTTCTCATCGAGCAGGGTGTTGATGGCCTGACGCAATGCCGCGGCGTCTGTGTCGTCGGCGACAACGATGTGCGCGGTCAACGCCGGCTCGCTCGACCCCAGGGCCCAGACGTGCAAGTCGTGGACGCCGAGCACGCCGGGATGGGCGAGCAGGGCCGCTCGAACCTCGTCCATCTTGAGGCCCTTGGGCACGCCCATCATCAGCACGTTGCCGGCTTCGCGCAGCAGCGTCCAGGTGCGAGGCAGCACCCAGAGCCCGATCAGCACCGCCAGGATCGGATCCACCATCGCCCAGCCCGTGAACTTGATGATCAGCGCACCCACGATCACTGCGATCGAACCGAGCATGTCGGCCCAGACTTCGAGGTAGGCGCCCTTGACGTTGAGACTCTCGCCGCTGCCAGCCTTGAGCAGGCGCATTGCAAAAAGGTTGATCACCAGGCCGATGGAGGCGATCACCAGCATGCCGGTCGAGGCGACTTCGGGCGGATGGCGGAAGCGCCCTACTGCTTCCCAGAGGATGTAGCCAGCGACGACAAACAGCAGCATGCCATTCATCATCGCGCCCATCGCTTCCATGCGCACGTAACCAAACGTACGCTCCGAATCGGGCGGGCGTCGACTGAGACGAACGGCAAACAAGGCAATCATCAACGCGAGGGTGTCGGTCCCCATGTGCGCGGCGTCCGACAGCAACGCCAGGCTGTTGGTGATGTAGGCCCCGACGACCTCGGCGATCAGAAACGCTGTGGTTAGTCCCAGCGCCCACCACAAGGGCTTTTCATGCTGGATATTCGAAGTGCCGTGATCGTGTCCTGCAGCCATGTCACTCCTCCGTTTCGGCGTGGCGGCACGCGACGTCGCGTTGTACGGCCAACACATCTATTTCGACGATCCGCTTTTCCGGGAGTAGTCGCAAGCCCGTTTAGACGAAAGTTCCATTGGTTTCCAGCGAATGGGTGCCCGTGATTCATGGCTATGGATGCCGTATGAACGCGCGCCAGTTTCACGTGCAGGTTCAGTGATTGTTGGCTCACGCGGCGTAACGCTGTCGCTGGTCCCACTCAATCCAGGAATCGAAATGGAAGCGTATCGCTCCGCAGCACTGACGCTCGCCGCCTTGGCTGCCCTGGCGCTGTCGCCTTTGGCCCGCGCCGAGCACGACCGCTCAGGTGGGTACGAGCAATATCCCTCGCAGCAGTATCAGCAGTACCCGTCACAACAGTATCCCTCCGACCGTTATCCGTCCGACCGCTATGCCAACCAGCGCCCAAACGGATACCAGGACGACCGATACATCCATGACCAGGTGCACGATGCGATAGAAGACGCGCTCGGTTATGAGGCACAGCGTATTCGGATCACCGTTCGCGGCGGGCACGTCTATCTCAGTGGCTCGGTCCGGGACTCGCGGACCCGATCCATCGCCCACGACATCGCCCACGACATCCCCGGCGTTCATGGCGTTCTCACGCCACGCCTCTACGTTCGAAACTGGCGCTAAGGCAGCTCCCGGGTTCGCTGCGGCGTATGACGCGCCGCAGCGAATCCCGGCGCCGCGCGTGGTGCTCCGACGATGGGCCACCGCAGCTGCGCAAGATAGTGCGTCGGAAACTTATGCTCACGCAGTCCCACATCGCCCGCGACGACACCGTTCGCGCGATCGTGGAAAGTGCCGAACAACTTGTCCCACAACATCCAGAACTCGCCGAAATTGACCTGCGCGTCCTCGTACTCGCGCTTGTGATGCCAGCGGTGGATTTCGGCGACGCCGAGCACGTGTCGGAAAGGTCCTAGCGTGTAGTCGAGGTTGGCGTGCTGAAACGCGAGATGTACGCCGAGTAGGGCGAACCACGCGCTGACGATCAGCGGGGGTGCGCCGAGTGCGACCACCGCAACGATGCCGGGACCGGAAAGACACACCGCGCTCAGGGGATGGCGGCGTTCGCCATTCATCCAGTACAGACGCTCCGCACTGTGATGCGCGGCGTGCAGTCGCCACAACCAACCCACGACATGGCTCAGGCGGTGCATCGCGTATAGACCGAGGTCGATGATCGCACCAGCAGCCAGCACCTGTGCCCACACCGGCCACGACGAAGGCCACACGCCGAATGAGGGCAGCACATCGCGTGCGGCATGCAACGCATAGGCAACGCCTGACATCAGGCCCAGATTGACGAGGACATGAACCGAATCGGTCAGGGTGTCGTCGTGATCTTCAAGCCACTCGATCAGGTACGGCTGCACTCGTTCAAGCACGGCAACCGTCGCGATCCCTGCTGCCGCGATCGCGGCAAATGCCGGCCACGGCGACACGCCGGCACTCGCGAGAATCAGCACGGCGGCGGTGCAGCCACCGAAGACCAGCGGATAGGCGCCGTAGCGAATGAGTCTGGAATGGCGCATGACACGAATG
>JBKJSW010000257.1:0-4592 GCA_046595765.1 Ahniellaceae bacterium | reverse complement strand
CACCTGCAGCATCAATGCCGTCGACTGGTCCGCGTCATGGACGATCTCGGCGCGCGGCAGCAGGCGGAACAGGTCGAGCACGCGGCCGTCGCGCGTGCCCGTGGCGCGCGCTTCCACCACGTCGAAGCCCTGGCGGTCGAGGACTGCGGTCACCGTTGCGAACAGACCGTCGCGATCGGGAGCGTGGACGATGAGGTCGACCGCGTCATCACCGACGGCGCGCGCGACGATCTGCACGTGGCGGCCGCGCTGCGCGAATAGCTCGCCGGTTGCCCATGCGAGGCGCTCGGCGCCAAGGCGCAGCACCGCGTAATCCGGCAGTGACTGCCACATCGCCTGCGCCTCGTCGGCGGCAACAGATGTGCCCGCGAGGCGTCGCAAGGCCTCCGTGCGGATGTCCTCGACCCGCTCGGCTGCGCGCACCGGATCGGCGAGGCCGCGGCGCAACGCATGCCGCGTGGCCGCGTGCAGGTCTTCCAGTAACTGCGCCTTCCAGGCATTCCAGAGCCGCGGGCTGGTGCCATGGATGTCCGCCACGGTCAGCAGGTACAACGCGTCCAGGCGTTCGGTGTCGGCGACTTCGGAGGCGAAGCGATGCACCACGTCCGGATCGGCGATGTCCTGCTTCTGCGCCGTGACCGACATCAGCAGGTGCTGGCGCACCAGCCACGCGACGAATTCAGTCTCGGTCGCCGACAGACCCAGGCGGGGGGCCGCGGTGCGTAGTTCGATCTCTCCCAGTTCGGAGTGATCGCCGCCGCGCCCCTTGGCGATGTCGTGGAACAGCCCGGCGAGCAGGACCAGTTCCGGCTTCGGCTGACGCCGCCACAGCGTGTGCCCCAGCGCAGTCAGTGCCGAATCACGCTGGGCGAACCCGAGCAGGTTGCGCACCACGAACAGCGTGTGCTGGTCGACGGTGTAGACGTGGAACAGGTCGTACTGCATGCGCCCGGTCACGCGTCCGAACGCCGGGATCACCTGCGCGAGTACATCGTGGCGACCCATCGCGGCAATCGTGCGCGCGACGTCGCCGCCCTGGCGCAGCAGTGCCATGAACGCCGCCCCGGTGCCGGGGTCGTCGCGGAAACGCGTCCCGACGCGGGTCAGGGCATCGTCGAGGAGCTCGATCAGGCTCGAGTGGAAGCCGGTGATGTCGGCGCGCCGCGCGAGCCATGCGAAGGGTTCGAGGAGGCGCGCCGGTTGCGCCTCGATCGCGTCGCCGTCGGTCGCGGCGAGCGCGCCGTCTACCAGAGTCCAGCGTGCATCCAGGCGTTCCACGCGCGTCTCGCCTGCGGCCGCCGCGATGCGCTCTGCGCAACGCGTCAGCACGCGCTCGTTGAGACGGTCAATGGTCTGCGCCGCGCGGAACCAGCCCTGCATGAACTGCTCGACCCCGAGATTGCCGGCGTGCTCGTCGTCGAAACCGAACCCACGCGCGAGCTCGCGCTGATAGTCGAACAGCAGTCGCTCCTCGGCCCTGCCCGCCACGCGATGCAGCGCGAAGCGCACGCGCGCGACCTGTTCCAGGGCAATGCGCAGGGCCTCGAACTCCGCGGGCTTGATCAGCCCCTCGCGCAGCACCGCGTTGAGATCGCCACCGCTGGTGCGCCGGGCGACCCAGACCAGAGTGTGCAGGTCGCGCAAGCCACCCGGACCATCCTTGATGTTCGGTTCGAGATTCCATGCGGTGTCGTTGAAGCGTGCATGCCGCTGGTCCTGGGAATGCTGTCGCGCCGGCAGGTACGCGCCCGCAGGCCACAATGGGGGTGCGATCGCCGCCGCGAGTGATGCGGCGGCAAGCGGGTCGCCGGCCAGCAGCCGCGCGTCCATGAGGCTCGTGACGACGGTGAGATCCGCAGCCGCTTCGCGGCACGCCGGAAGGTCTCGCACTGCGTAGCCGGGCTTGAGCCCGACGTCCCACAGGCAGGCAACGAATGCGCCGATCTCCGTCGCCGGCGCTTGCGACAGGTCGTCGACGAGGATCAGTAGATCCACGTCGGAATGCGGATACAGCTCGCTGCGTCCGTAACCCCCGGTGGCGAACAACGCGCACGGGGCGGCCAGCGGCTGCCGACGCCAGCATTCGAGCACCCACTCGTCGACGGCCCGGGTGCGGCGCGCCAGCAAGGTTGAAACATCGGCACCGGTGGCGAAGTCCCGTGCCAGTACAGCGTCGCTCACGCTCAACGCGGCGCGTACGCCCGACGCCGCCGACGCCGATGCCGCCACTACCGAGGCGAGGTCAGTCCGGGCCGCCATCGCGATCCGGTGAACCCGCCGACAGCGTGAGGACGTCGAAGCCGTCGTCGGTCACCGCGATCATGTGTTCCCACTGCGCGGAAAGCGACCGGTCGCTGGTCACCACGGTCCAGCCATCGGGCCACAGCCGGGTGCCCTGCTTGCCGGCGTTGACCATGGGTTCGATGGTGAAGGTCATGCCCTTCTGCAGGCGCACGCCAGTGTTCGGTCTGCCGTAGTGCAGCACCTGCGGATCCTCGTGGTACACGCGGCCGATGCCATGGCCGCAATACTCGCGGACCACCGAGAACCGCTCAGCCTCCACCACTTTCTGGATGGCCGCACCGACATCGCCGAGCGTGCCACCGGGCCGTACTGCACGGATGCCCGCCCACATGGCGCGATGCGTGGTGTCGATCAGGCGCTTCGCGAGCACGCCCGGTGCACCCACGGTGTACATGCGACTGGTGTCGCCATGCCAGCCATCCTTGATCACGGTGACGTCGATGTTGAGGATGTCGCCGTCGCGCAGCACCTTGTCGTCGCTCGGGATGCCGTGGCAGATCACGTTGTTGACCGACGCGCAGATCGTCGCGGGGAATGGCGCGCGCCCCGGTCCGGCGCCGTAGCCGACGTTGGCAGGCACCGTGTTCTGGACGTTGACGATGTAGTCGTGGCAAAGGCGATCGAGTTCGCCCGTGGTGATGCCCGCCTTGACGTGCGGACCGATCATGTCGAGCACTTCCGCGCCGAGGCGCCCGGCCTCGCGCAGGAGCTCGATCTCGGCCGGCGTTTTGATCGTGATCGACATCTACAACTCCGTGAGCCGCACCCACCATGCGACCCACCCATTATTGCGTAGGACAGGTCGGCTCCGCCGACCTGGCACAGATGGCGCCGAAGGATGATTGTCAGGTCGCTGACGCGACCTGACCTACGATGGCGCCGCGTCGAAGTTGCCGTGAGGCGGGGTCGCCGTTACAATTCCGCTGATTTCCCGTCGGCGGCGTGCCTTCGACGAGAACCCACGGCAATCGGTCTCGGGCATCCGCCCGGGCCGTGCGCCGAATCCGCACACCCTTCGTCACCGACTTCGGGGTGCCACAAGCTTCTCTCCAAGCCTCGCAGCACGACCCGTACGGGTCTGCGGGGAGTTCGAGGGGGCTAGTGGTCGAAGTCGCCTGGAAGGGTGGAGGCCTAACCCCGGAGCCCGACCGCCCGCTCATGCGTGCGCGGCGTTGCTCCCTTATCGCTGGAGTAGTTTCCCATGCCTCAAGTCACCATGCGCCAGATGCTCGAAGCCGGCGTCCATTTCGGCCACCAGACGCGTTACTGGAACCCGAAGATGGCGCAATACATCTTCGGTGCGCGCGGCAAGATCCACATCATCAACCTGGAAAAGACGCTGCCCCTGTTCAACGACGCGATGAACTTCGTGTCGGGGCTCGCGCAGAAGCGCGGCAAGCTGCTGTTCGTCGGCACCAAGCGCTCGGCGCGCGATTCGATCGCCGAAGAGGCGCGTCGCTGTGGCATGCCGTTCGTTTCACAGCGCTGGCTCGGCGGCATGCTGACCAACTTCCGCACGGTCAAGCAGTCGATCACCCGGCTCAAGGAGCTGGAGCAGATGGCGACCGACGGCAGCCTCGAGAAGCGCGTCAAGCACGAGATCCTCTCGCTCAAGCGCGAAGCCGAGAAGCTCGAGAAATCGCTCGGCGGCATCAAGGACATGGTCGGCCTGCCCGATGCGCTATTCGTGATCGACGTGGGTCACGAAGACATCGCGATCCAGGAAGCCCGCAAGCTAGGCATTCCCGTGGTGGCGGTTGTGGATACCAACTACGACCCGACCCTCGTCGACTACGCGATTCCCGGCAACGACGACGCCATCCGCGCAGTGCAGTTGTACGCGCGTGCCGTGGCCGACGCGGTCCTCGAAGGCAAGGCGGCTGCACCTGCGGCATCGGTCAGTCGCGACGAGTTCGTCGAACTCGACGCCGAGGGCAATCCGGTTGCGCGCGAAGAGCGTCGTCCCGGTCCGCGCAAACCGCCGATGGGTCCACGCAAGCCGGGTGGGCCCGGTGGTCCGCGCAAACCGGGTGGCCCTGGTGCGGGCCGCAACGATCGTGGTCCGCGACCGGCAGCGCAGTAACACCGACGCAGTAACGCATACGTCGCTCGGCCCGCGCAGTCTGTTGCGCGGGCCGCAGCTGAATTTTTTGGACGCGTCGGCGCGCAAGTCGCCGCTTGTCCACGCAAACCAATCTTGAGGCAAGTACATGACGATTACGGCAGGCATGGTGAAGGAACTGCGCGAGCGTTCCGGCGCCGGCATGATGGAATGCAAGAAGGCGTTG
>JBKJSW010000334.1:0-7003 GCA_046595765.1 Ahniellaceae bacterium | reverse complement strand
CCCGACCACACCGGCCCGCTGCCGTCGACGAATCGCGTCAGTGCCGGCATGCGGAGCTCCGGAGCGACGACGAAGATCGCGATCGCCAGCAATCCGATCGTGCCAATCTTGAGGAAGGTCGACAGGTAATCGCGCGGCGCGAGCAGCAGCCAGACCGGCAGCACCGACGCGACGAACCCGTAGCCAATAATTGCGAAAGCGAGCGTTTTGGCCTCGAACGTGAACGCGGCCGCCCACTCGGGGCTTCCTGCCACCCACCCACCAAGCCAAACTGACGCAAGTAGCAGCACCAGCCCGATCATCGAGACCTCGCCGACGCGACCTGGGCGGAGGTAACGCAGGTAAACCCCCATCAGCAATGCCACCGGGATGGTCATGGCGACGGTGAAGGTGCCCCACGGACTCTGCGCGAGCGCCTTGACCACCACCAGTGCGAGCACCGCCAGCAGGATGATCATGATCGCGAGGATGCCGACCATTGCGATGCCACCGGCGGCGGCGCCGAGCTCGGAGCGGATCATGTCGCCCAGCGATCGACCGTCGCGACGCGTGGAGAGGAACAGGATCACCATGTCCTGCACGGCGCCGGCGAGCACGACGCCCGCGAGGATCCACAGGGTGCCGGGCAGGTAACCCATCTGTGCGGCGAGCACCGGTCCGATCAGCGGGCCCGCGCCCGCGATTGCGGCGAAGTGGTGCCCGAACACGACGTGCCGATCGGTGGCCACGTAGTCCAGACCGTCCGGTCGCCGCTGCGCCGGCGTCGGTCGCGTCGCGTCGATGCCAAGGGCACGCAGCGCGACAAAGCGTGCGTAGTAACGGAAGGCGATGATGAAGACCGCGATGCTCGCCGCCACCAGCCACATCGCGTTGATCGACTCGCCGCGTCGCAGCGCGACGACCCCCAGGCAGATTGCACCGATCAATGCGATGCCGGCGAAAATCGACTTGCGCAGGATCGGATGCATGGTTCGCCGCATTCGCCGAAAGCGCGAGCTTAGCCAGCCGCGCCGCGCTTGGGCAGTCGGACCGGCGCCCGCCTCCCGATCGGCGCCAGCCGCGGCGGCTACAAGGCGATCAGGCAGGCTCGCGCCACGACGCGTGCGGGTGCACGGCCGGGAACACGATATCGAAGCGCACGCCTGCTCCGGGCTGGGTGGCGTAGGCGATGCGACCGGCCAGCGCCTGCGTGACCAGGTTGTACACGATGTGCATGCCGAGACCGGTACCTCCGTGTTCGCGTTTCGTGGTGAAGAAGGGTTCGAACATCTGCGCTGCCACCTTCGGTTCCATGCCGGCACCATCGTCCTCGTAGCAGAGGTGCAGGCGTTCCTCCTCGCGCGTGACGGCGATGCGGATGTTGCCGACGCACTCCGCGGGCCACGCATGCATCACCGAGTTCATGACCAGGTTGACGATGATCTGGTGCAACGCATCGGGTCGGCTGGTCATCTGCAATTCGGCATTGCACTCGACCACGACCGCGTGTCCGGTCTTGCGCAAGGTCGGATGCAGGGACTGCAGGATCGCATCCAGGTATTCGCGCACCGTGACCGAGCGGAAATGAATGGTCGACTGGTCGACCGCGACCTCCTTGAAATTGCGGACAAGGCGGGCAGCCCGGACGAGGTTGGACTCGACCATGGCGCTCGCCGTTTCGAGTGGGCCCGTGTCGATGTCGACGCCCCGCGCGGTGAGTGTGGTGCGCAGGTTCCGCGCCTGGTCGCGCAGGAACGAGACGGCGGTGAGGGCCACACCGAGCGGGGTGTTGACCTCGTGAGCGACACCGGCGACGAGCCGCCCGAGTGAAGCCATCTTCTCGGTCTCGAGCAGATCGGCCTGGGTGCGACGGAGCTCTTCCACGTGTCGCTCGAGTTCGTCATGGGCCATCTTGAGCGAGTCGCGCGTGCGCCGACGCTGTAGCGCGGTAGCGATGTGGAACGACACGAACGTGAGCAGTTCCTGGTCGCGCAAGGTGTATTGGACCGAGTTCGCGTAACTCTGCACGACGATGGCGCCGACTACGCGTCCCTCGAGGATCAGGGGCACACCGAGCCAGCACTCGGCCGGCGCGCCCAGCCGTTCGATCTCGCCCTCGTCCTGCAGTGCCTCGATCGAGGCCCGCGAGGCGAGCAACGGGGTGCCGCGACGCAGCACCAGGTCGGTGAGGCCGCGCCGCAACGGCGTGCGCTTGAAGAACGAGCTCGGGTCGATCTCGTCAACTGCGTACGGGAAATCAAGTGCGTGATCGTCGTCCACCAGGAGCGCGACGTAAAAATTGCGCGCGTACAGGAGCTCGCCGACCACCGCGTGCAACGCGGCGTAGAAGTCGTGCATGCTGTTGGTGGTGCTGCTGACTTCGGCGATGCGGAACAGTGCCGCCTGCAGCCGTTCGCCGAGTTCGCGCTCGCGCACCTGTACCACCAGCTCGCGGTTGGTCGCGGCCAGCTCCGCCGTGCGGATCTCTACGCGCTTCTCGAGATCGACGTGCGCCTGGCGGCGATCCAGCGCAATCAACATGTGCTGGGCAACGTAGGACAGCAGGTCGCGGTTGGCCTCGGTGAAGCGCGCCGAGTTGTCGTAGCACTGCACCACCACGGCGCCGCGCACGTTGCCGTCGGACACCATCGGCACGCCGAGCCAGTCGGTGCTGTCCGGACCGCGCCGCGGATCGGGCGGGATGCCAAGATTTTCCCGCAGGGACGCCGACGGTCCCATCAACGGCTTGCCCTGGCGCAATACCGCGATGGTCAGGGAATTCGGGAAGGCGTCTTCGTTCAGCGCCTCGTCCGGGTCCGGGAACTCGAGGTCGTGGATGTCGGCGAAGTAGGGGAAAGAAACGGTGCGCGCGTCGCGGTCGTACAGGGCGACGAAGAAATTTTTCGCGTACATGAGCGTGCGCACGATGCGATGCGCGTTGCGCAACATGGCAG
The DNA here is from genome assembly GCA_046595765.1 of Ahniellaceae bacterium. GTDB lineage: Bacteria > Pseudomonadota > Gammaproteobacteria > Xanthomonadales > Ahniellaceae > JBBQNY01. The sequence goes on along the minus strand of JBKJSW010000334.1, from coordinate 4,070 downwards.
TGCGGCCGATGTCGCGGCTGGCCAGGTCCGACAGCGCGTACAGCGCCCGCTGCAACCGTTCCTTCTGCTCGGTCTCGCGCAACAGGAACTCGAGGCGTTGCTCACGGGCGATGGCCGCGAGTTGCCCGACGTCCTCGGGAGGCTGCGCCGTCAATCCCGCTTCGCCCTCCGAGGCGGCATCGTGACGACCTTGATCAAATCTGCCCGTTCGCCGCAGTGTCACCGGAGTGCCCCGCCCAGACCGCTTGCCCGGCACCTAGGTTACGCCCATCTGCCGCTGCCGACGGTCAAGAGGTGCCTTGGCTGCGCTGCGCGCATGCGCACGCAAGCCCCGTCCAGCGCAGCTTTTGCACCGGTCCGCGCGCACTTCTGCCGCGCTCATCCCGCAAGGTGCGCGAGCAGGGCGTCCGCGTAGCGCGCGAGCTTTGCCGTGCCGATGCCGGGAATGCGAGCCAGCTCATCCTCGTTGCGGGGCATCGACTCCGCGATCGCGCGGAGCGTACTGTCGTGGAAGATGACGTACGCCGGCACGTTCTGTTCCCGCGCCGTGGTCGCGCGCCATGCGCGCAACCGGTCGAAATGCTCCAGCGCGTCGGCGCCCAGTTCCGTTGACGACCCCGGCGACGCATCGCGGCGGCGTGCGCGCGAAGCGCGGGCGGCTTTTGGGGCTTCAGTGCGGAATTGCAGGGTGCGTTCGCCACGGAGCACTGCGCCACTGTCCGCCGTGAAGCGCAAAGCGCCGTGGCGCTCCGCGTCCGCCTCGAGCAGGCTGCCGGCGACCAGCTGGCGGAATACGCCGCGCCACTGGCGCTCGTCAAGCGCGGCGCCTATTGCCCATGTACTGAGCGACTCGTGGCCGAACTTGCGCACCTTTTCGGTATCGATGCCGCGCAGCACGTCGATCACGTGCGCCGCGCCGAAGCGCTGGCCGGTGCGATACACGCACGACAACGCCATGCGCGCCGCTTCGGTGCCATCCCAGCTCGCGGGTGGCGATAGGCAGTTGTCGCAGTTGCCGCAGGCACCGGGATGCGCTTCGCCGAACCACCCGAGCAACGCTTGCCGGCGGCACAGCGTCGATTCGCAATATCCCAGCAATGCGTCCAGCTTGCGCAGCTCAACGCGCTTGCGATCCTCGCCCGCTTCGCCAAGCTCGATGAGCCGGCGCAGGTTCACCACGTCGCCGAGTCCGTAGCTGAGCCACGCTTCCGCGGGCTCGCCGTCGCGACCGGCGCGCCCGGTCTCCTGGTAGTAGCCCTCGATCGACTTGGGCAGGTCGACATGCGCGACGAAGCGCACGTCGGGCTTGTCGATCCCCATGCCGAAGGCGATGGTCGCGACCATCACCACGCCATCTTCCTGCAGGAACCGACGCTGGTTCGCGGCGCGCGTCGTGGCAACCATGCCCGCGTGGTAAGGCAGCGCATCGACGCCCGAAGCGGACAGCTGCGCCGCGGTCGCCTCCACGCGCTTGCGCGAGAACGCGTACACGATGCCGCTTGCGCCGCGATGAGCGGCGAGGAAATCGAGGAGTTGGCGCGTGCCGTTGTCCTTGGGCACTACGCGGTAGCGGATGTTGGGCCGGTCGAACGAACTGGTGAAGCGTCGCGCATCCTGCAATTGCAGCCGCTCCGCGATCTCGCGCTGCGTCGGCGCGTCGGCGGTTGCGGTGAGGGCGATGCGCGGCACTTCGGGCCAGCGTTCGTGCAGCAGCGTCAGTTCCCGGTACTCGGGTCGGAAATCGTGCCCCCACTGCGACACGCAGTGCGCCTCGTCGATCGCGAACAGGGCAATCCTGGCGCGATCGAGCAGACCCACGGTGCGCTGCGTCAGCAGCCGCTCCGGAGCGACGTAGAGAAGGTCGAGTTCGCCCGCCAGCAATGCGCGTTCGACCGCCGCCGCGGACGCCGCGTCGAGCGTCGAATTGAGGTACGCGGCGCGCACGCCGAGCTGCCGCAGTGCCTCGACCTGGTCCTGCATCAATGCGATGAGCGGCGACACCACTACGCCGCATCCAGGCCGGACCAGCGCGGGCAGCTGGTAGCAGAGCGACTTGCCGCCCCCGGTCGGCATGAGCACCAGCGCGTCGCCGCCCGCGACGACGTGGTCCACGATCAGCGCCTGTTCGCCCCGGAACGAGGGGTGGCCGAACACGCGTTGCAGCACTTCAAGCGCAGCGATTTTCATCCGACCAGAATAACAATCATCGCAACGGTGTCCGGCCCTTCCCGCTCGCCCATGCTTGTAGAGCCGAGTTTGCTCGGCTTCGCGCCACGAATCCGCCGTGCACCGCACCACAGCGGAGCAAGCTCCGCTCTACAGGAGCTAAGGTCTTGGCGCATCCCCGAATGCAGATGCAGGGAAGGTGGGCTATTCGAAGTCGTTGTTGAACAGCAGCGAAAGCGCGCCGTTCGGAACGTGCATCACGATGCAGTGGATGGCGCCCGCGGAGCCGATGATGGTGCTGCAGTCGATCGGCACGATGCGCTTGTCCTGGAAGGCAGCGGCGTACACCGCCCGCGCCTCCTCGTTGCGCGCCGCCTGTCCGCTGAAAGTGCAGACCATGACGATCGAGTTGAGCGCGATGGAATTGGCGTATGTGAAATGGGTGCCCGTTCCGAACCCGCTGCTCCAGCCCGGCGTGCGATAGACGGTGTAGCCCTCGGCCGCGCGTGCGGCGGCGAATGCGTCCGCAATGGAGTTCGGCACCTCGTCGCCCGCTTCCGGGTAATCGCTGACGATCACTTCGTTGTCGTCGACCGGATAGACCCACATGTCGATGTGCTGCGTCGAATCGAACGCCACGGGAAATGCCGGCACGATCTCGACATCGAGCCCCTGGTAAGCCCGATAAAGGTCCTTGATCTGTTGCGCCGACGTCCCCGAATTCTCGGCCTGGATCAATGTCGTCATGAAGGCACGACGATTCGAGAACAGGTGGAAGTTGCCGCCGCCGTGCACCAGCGGGATGTCGTACTGCGGCTCGGCCTGCAGCGCGCTCCAGACGTCGGGAAAGGCATCGTCCGTCGGCCGGTTGCGGTTGTACACGTGATCGATGCTTTCGCGCGAGCCCAGGCGGTCGATGAAACGCGGGCCGTAGTCGCGCATCCATTCGGTGCAGGTCGACGTGCACGCCTGGACGATGAATTCAATGCGGTCCATCGCGGCGCCGGCGCCCTGCAGCGTCGCGAAAGCCGAATCCCGCTGCGCCTGTCCGGTAACCACGATGTACATCCGGGCGGTTGAGTCGAGCGTGGTGGCGGCCACGGCCATTTGCGTGATCAACGCGCTGCGCGAACCCCAGCGCACCAGCAGGCCGTCGTTGCGCTCGTACTCGGCCTGCGCGCGCACGGGATCGGGCGGCGGGGCCAGCGGCATGCGCGAGAGATCCGGGGCACGCCACGACGCCCGTTCCTCCGGCGTCATGCCGCGGTGTGTGGGCGCCCGGTCGTCCTTGATCGTCGCGAGGTAGGCAGGATCCACCAGGGGTGCTTCCGCCGCGGCGCTACTGCCCGCGACCAGGGCTGCCGAGAGCGCAAGCAGCAGCGCGCAGCATTGCTTCGAAGATGTCATTGCATTGCCGTCCAGGCTTCCGCCGCACCGGCGCGCATTGTAGGTCACGCTTGCGCGGCGGATCCGCCCGTCGCCGTCGTTGCCGGGAGGCGGCCGCCGTCGCCGCGGCGCGCGAGCGCCTCCCGCACCCGTGAGCGGGTGAGCGGCCCGAACTTGAGCTGGTCGAGCACCGCAGTCGCGCGCTCGAGGTCGCCCTCGCCGAGCCGGTATTCGTCTGCGTCGCGGGGCACGTCGACTTCGCAATGCACACCGGTGAGCCGCCTTGCCAGGCGCGCCGTGTCGGCATGCGCGACCAGTCGCGCGGCGACCGCGGCGGCGCCGCGCATGCGCAGGTATGGCACTTCGTGCGCGCGCCCCAGCAGCGCATCGAGGGTGCCGAAGTGCGACAGCAGCTGCGCCGCCGTCTTGGGGCCGATGCCGGGTATTCCGGCGATGTTGTCGACGGCGTCGCCGGTCAGCGCCAGGAAATCGGCGATCTGGTGGTGGGCCACGCCGAA
>JBKJSW010000183.1:0-6186 GCA_046595765.1 Ahniellaceae bacterium | reverse complement strand
GTGGTCGAAGAACAGCGGCAGGTAGTACTCGATGCCGGCCGGCGTCGTGCCTTCCTTGATGTCCTGGTAAAGCGGACATTTGCGGATGTCGATCGGCAGACCTTCGCGCAGCGCGTTGCGAAAGCGGCGGACCGCGTCGTCGTCAAGTGGGAACTCGCGGGCCGGCAGCAGGCGCACGGATTCGACGCGGTCAAGCGACCGCTGCGTTTCCGGATCGAAGGTGCGGATGGTGTCTACTTCGGTGTCGAGAAGTTCGATGCGGAAAGGGTGCGGGCTGCCGGCCGGATACAGGTCGAGCAAGGCTCCGCGCACCGCGAAATCGCCCGGATCGAGCACTTGCGGCACGTGCCGGTAGCCGCTGCCTTCCAGCCGACGCCGTTCGTGGTCGAGGTCCAGCGTCTGCCCGCGTTGCAGCACCAGCGAACTCCCACTGATGTAAGTGCGCGGCGCGAGCCGCTGCATCAGCGTCGCGATGGGCACCACCAGCAGGCCGCGCGTGAGTCCGGGGAGGTTGTAGAGCGCTCCGATGCGCTGCGAAACGATATCGGGATGCGGCGAGAACATGTCGTACGGCAGCATTTCCCAGTCGGGGAAATGCAGCACCGGCAGTTCGCTCGCGACGATGCGAAGGTCGGACTCGAGCGCGTGGGCCTGGTGCGTGTCGCGCGCCACGACGATCAGCAACCCGGGGTGCGCGCGTGCCGCCTGCGCCAGCGCCCAGGCCAGGGCGGTGTCGTTCGGCGGCTGCTGCCAGAAGGCGCGGCGATGCGTACCGCGCGGCAAGGGAGGAGTGACAGGACTCGACACGCTGATCAGAAACCCGGGTTGCAGCGAGGGGCGCGCAGTCTACCCGTGCGCGCGCCGGCCGGGCGGGGAATCCCTCGCGCGGCGTGGGTCAGCTTTGCAGAACGCGCGTGGCGGCGCGAGTCCAACCGACGGTCACGCGGGTGCGGCCCATCGTCAGCGCAGCCGAAGTCGTGCGCGGATAAGGCCAGGACTGTCGTGCAACGGGATGCGCTGGAAACCGAGCTTCTCCACCACGCGCAGCATCGCGGTGTTGTCCTGGGCGATATCGCCATAGACGGCGTCGAGGCGCTTGAGGCGGGCCCAGCGCAGCAGGCGCCGCAACAGCAGCGTGCCGAGGCCAAGATTGGCCAGCGGAGTGCCGACCGTCAGCGCGAACTCCGCTTCGCGCGGGGAGCCGTCGGAGTCCGGGTCCGCCAGCGAGGCACGCACGACGGCACCGATGCGCGGCGATTCGACGCCGTGCTCCACCGCCACCAACGCAAACTCGCGTGGAGCGCGCGCACCGGCCAGACGCGCAGCCAGTTCGTCGGTCAATTCGCTCATGGGATGCTGGAAACGGAAACGCACTTGCTCGGGCGACAGTTCGTTGAAACTGGCTTGCAGCCCGGCCGCGTCCGTAGATTCGATCGGACGCACCAGCAACTCGCGACCATCCGCGAGCCGCAGCGTTTCCCGCCACAGACCGGGCAGCGTTCGCCGCACGATTTTGCGCTGGGACGACCGGTGCGTTTCCAGTCGCTCCGAGCTCGTTGCCACTTCCGTTTGCATGCGCGCATCATGCGCGCGGCTTCAGGGGAAATTGCTCTAAACCCTGGTTGAAAATGACTGTATGTTCAGGTGCAGTTGCGCGCGCGGCGGCCGGCGCCAGCTCGCCCCATCGAGGTCAAGCATGCAACCTGATCAATTGCTGCAGCTGGTCCAGAGCTGGCCCGGCGTGGAACACGACATCAAGTGGGGCGACCACCTCGTGTTCACGGTCGCCGGCAAGATGTTCGCCCTGACGGCGGCATCGGACAATCCGGAGGGTTCATTGTCGTTCAAGGTCGAGAACGAGCGTTTCCTGGAATTCACCGACCGCGCGGGATTCATCCCGGCTCCGTACCTGGCGCGCGCGAAATGGGTGAAAGTGGAAGATTCGCGCAAGGTCAATGGCAAGGAGCTGCGCGCGCTCATCCGCCGCAGTTACGAGCTGGTGCGCAGCCGCCTGACGAAGAAGTTGCAGAAGCAACTCGCCGACGTCGAGCGCGGGCTCGGACACCGCACCTGATCCTGCGGCGCTGAAGCCATCGCGGATCCGCCTCGCAGCTGCCCCCGCGGCGAGCGCTGCCGCCGACCCTCGAATGCGCGCTGATAGAATCGCTCGCTTCGGAAGGGCACGGGAACGGGCGCGATGGCGGGTGGTGGCGATTCCAACAGAGCAATACTGTTTGCCCTCGGTGCTAATTTCGCGATCGCGGTGGCCAAGGGACTTGCCGCCTACTTCACCAAGTCGAGCGCAATGCTCGCGGAAACGGTGCACTCGTTCGCGGATTGCGGCAACCAGGTGCTGTTGCTGCTCGGCATGCGCCAGGCACGGCGCCCGCCCAGTGCCGAACACCCGCTGGGCTATGGCCGCGCCATCTATTTCTGGTCGTTCCTGGTCGCGGTGATGCTGTTCACCGTCGGCGGGATGTTTTCGCTATACGAAGGCATCCACAAGCTCCAGCACCCGGAGCCGCTGCAGAAATGGTGGTGGGCGGTCGGCGTGCTGACTTTCGGCATCATCGCCGAGAGCGTGTCGATGCGTGCCTGCATTGTCGAGGTCAACAAGTCCCGCGGCACGCGCAGTCTGTGGCGATGGTTTCGGGAGAGCCGTCAGGCGGAACTGGTGGTGATCTTCGGCGAAGACCTGGCCGCGCTGCTCGGCCTCGTATTCGCGTTGCTCGCCGTCATCGCCACGGTGGTCACCGGCAATCCCATCTGGGATGCGTTGGGCACGGTCGCGATCGGGGTGTTGCTCATCGTCGTCGCGGTATTCGTCGCGATCGAGGTCAAGGCGCTCCTGATCGGCAGCAGTGCCGATCCGCAGCGCCAGCGCGAGATTTCGCAGTGGCTGGAAGCGCAGCCGCAGATCGCAAGCGTGCCGAGCCTCATCACCATCCAGCTCGGCAATGACCTCATGGTGTCGGTGCAGGCGGTGATGCGGCCGCAGGGCAGCGAGGCGGGCCTGATCGACGCGATCAATGCGATCGAAGCAGCCCTCAAGCAGACCTTTCCCGAAGTGCGATGGAGCTTCTTCGAGCCCGAGCGCGCGGACCGGCTCGACGTGGCCGCGGGAATTCCGGAACTCTGATCAGGCCGGGTCGCGCAGCCAGCGCAGTTCGGCGACGCCTTGCCCGGCCTCCCCGAGAACGCTGGCCAGACCCTCGAGTGCGGCCTTGATGTCGTGTTCCACCTGCCAGGGCGGATTGACGATGGCGACACCGCTGCCGTTGAGCGTCAGCGCAGACTGGGCGGTGCGCACCAGCAGCCGGGCGTCCAGCACGCCCTGCGACTGCACGGTTCCCAGCGATCGCACGAACGGCTGCAGTGCCCGCTCGAGCTTGATCGGATACCAGATCGCAAACGTTCCCTGCGGCCAGCGCGCCAGACTGGACTTGAGCGCATCGCGCACCGCATCGAATTCCTTGAGCTGTGCCTCGTAGGGCGGATCGATCAGCACCAGCCCGCGCTTTTCGGGCGGCGGCACGAAGGCCTTGATCGCGGCATAGCCATCGCGCTCGTGCACCGCCACGCGGGGATCCTTCGCAAACATGCGACGCAGGGCCGCGACTGCGTCGGGCTGCGTTTCGCAGCATGCCAGCCGGTCGTGGGGACGCAGCGCCGCGGCGATGAGCGCCGGTGAGCCGGGGTAATGGCTGCCGCCCACCTGTGCGCGGTGCGAGGCGATGGCGGCGGCGTAGCGCGCGAGCAGCGTCGAGGCCAGCGGCGTATCCGCATCGGTGACCCGTTCGGTCTTTGCCGTTTCGTTCGAAGGCGCGATCCTGCGGCTCCGGGCGACACCGCTCGCGAGCAAGCGCTGCACGCCGTCCTGCGCCTCGCCGGTGCGCAATGCTTCGGAATGCTGCAGATCGTAGTCGCCCGCGCCGGCGTGGGTGTCGAGCACGAAGAACGGCGTCGGCTTGCGCAACAGCGCGTCGAGCAGGGCCAGCAGGCAGACGTGCTTGAGCACATCGGCGTGGTTACCGGCGTGGAAGCCGTGGCGGTAGTTCATGTCTGTGGCAACGGGTGCTCGCGAACGATCACGGCATGCTACCGGCAACGCGCGAATCGGCCTCTCGCCGCCGTGACATGCTGCTCTCGCATCGCAACGCCTCGATGCAAGGCCCCGCCAGCACGGCCGGCGTGGCGCACAGCATCAGGCACTGCCGAGCACCAGCTTGAAATCGATGGCCGCGAGCGCCTTGCGCTCGCGCGTCAGGTCGGCACGGGTGAGGGGGCTCGCGTCGAGCCAGTGGTCGTCGAGCGCGAGTCGCAAACTGCGCGAACCGGGGCGCAGGTCGATCGCCGGCACTGGCTCGTCGCTGCGCGCCCGATGCAGCAGGATCGCGAGGCGCAGCAGCACCGCAATGGAAAAGGCGGGCTGCTGCAGGCGCAGGGGAATTTTTTCCAGCCGCGCGAAAGCGGCGGTGGGCGCGCGCCGCTGCACGTGCATCAGGAACGCCAGGATCTGCTGTTCCTGGGCGGAAAAGCCGGGCAGGTCGCCTTGTTCGACCAGGTAGGCCGCATGCAGCTGGTGCTGGCTGTGCGCGACCGCCAGACCGATCTCGTGCAGGCGTGCCGCGAAGCGCAGCCAGTCTTCCGCGGCGTCGTCGAGGTTCCACGCCGAGCGCACCTGGAGGAACATCGCCGCGGCGGTGGCCTCGACCCGCGCAGCCTGCGCCAGGTCGACGTTGTAGCGTTGCGACCAGGTCGCCACCGCACGCTCGCGCGGATCGCGCTGTTCGGCGCGGCCGATCATGTCCCACAGCAGGCCTTCGCGCAGCGCCGTTTCGCTGATCAGCATGCGCTCGAGTTCCAGCACTTCGAACACCGCATCGAGGATCACCGCACCGCCCGCGATCACTGGCCGGCGCTGCTCGCTGAGGTCGGGGAGATGCACCGCGTCGACGTGGCCGGCGGCGATGATGGCCTCGCTGATCTTCGCCATCGAGTCGCGCGTCACCGCCCATTCCGCGGCACCCATCGCCTGGCTGACGCCAGCGAGGGCCTTGATGGTCCCCGAACTGCCGATGGCCTCGCTCCAGCCGCGGGTGCGGTAGGTCGGCGCGAACTGGCGCAACTCCATCGCGATCTCGGTACGGGCGGCCTGCCAGCGCTTGCGCGTGATGCGGCCATCGGGGAACAGATGCCGCGTGCTCACCACGCACCCCATCTGCAGGCTCTCGGTCTCCAGTGCATCGAGGCCCTGTCCGATGATGAACTCGGTGCTGCCGCCGCCGATGTCGACCACCAGGCGTCGACCGCGCAGTTTCGGGAACGCGTGTGCCACGCCGAGGTAGATGAGGCGCGCCTCTTCGCGTCCGGGCGCGACTGCGATGGAATGCCCGAGTGCGGCTTCGGCCGCCACGAGGAACGTGCGCGGGTCGGCCAGACGGCGCACGGTGTTGGTGGCCATCGCGCGCACGTGCGGTGGCGGGATGTCGCGCAGACGCTGGCCGAAGCGCGCGAGGCACTGGAGCGCGCGCTGCATGTGCGCGGCGTCGAGGCTGCCGTCGTCGCCGAGGCCCGCGGCGAGACGCACCATCTCGCGCATGCGATCGATGATCTGCAGCGAACCGAGTTCGTAGCGCGCGACGAGCAGGTGGAAACTGTTGGAACCGAGATCCACCGAGGCGATGACGTCGCCTTCGCGAATCGCCGCCGGACTGGTCCCGTTCATCGGGTCGTGATCTTGTCGAGCAGGCATTGCTGGGCCGAGTGGCCCCCGCCTGCCGGCGTCTGCACGCGCGCGTAGTCACCGTCCGGCCCGAGTTGCCAGGCGTGCTCCGTATCGGTCAGATAGTTGTCCAGGGCTTCCTCACGAACGCGCAGGGCGAGTTCCGGCTGCAGGATCGGGAAGCAGGTTTCCACGCGGCGCATGAGGTTGCGCTCCAGCCAGTCGGCGCTCGAACACCAGACCTCCGGCAGCCCGCCGTTCTCGAAGAAATACACGCGGCTGTGCTCCAGGAAGCGGTCGATCACCGAGATAACCCGAATGCGCTCGGACACTCCGGGCATGCCCGGCCGCAGCGCGCAGGTGCCGCGCACGATGAGATCGATGTCGACGCCAGCGCCCGACGCCGCATACAGCGCGCGGATCGTCTCGGGATCGTTGAGGGCATTGATTTTGGCGATGAT
>JBKJSW010000125.1:0-13737 GCA_046595765.1 Ahniellaceae bacterium | reverse complement strand
GACGAAGGCCGCCGAACGCACGAAACAAAAAGCGTGGGGCCGGAGCCGCCACGCTTCAAGTGCGGAAGTTTAGCGCGAGCCGGGCGGATCGGCTTGTGGCGACGCGACGCCCGGGGTCGGGACGAGGTCGGGGCCGGGAGTCCGTTTGGCGCATCTGTACTCCGGGATCGGTTGGGTCCCGGAGTTGTGGCAGCCTGGACAGGCTGCGCGGTTGCTCAGCGCATCGCCTGCAGGAACGGACGCGGATTGAGCGTGTGGCCGTCGCGCCAGACTTCGAGGTGCAGATGGGTGCCGGTCGAGCGGCCAGTCGAACCCATTTCGGCGATCACCTCACCCGCGCGGACCGCACGACCGACCGTGACGCGCAGCCGCCGGTTGTGGCCGTATCGGGTCTTGTAACCATTGCCATGGTCGATCTCGACTGCGATCCCGTAACCCGGCTTCACGCCGGCGAACGTCACCAGTCCGCCCGCCACCGCGAGGATCTCGTCACCGGAATCGCCGCTGAAATCCATGCCGGGATGGAAATCCGCGCCACCAGTGAAGGGGTCGATGCGCGAGCCGTAAGAGGAGGACACGTAACCCGATCGCACCGGGCTGCCCGATGGCATCAGGCTCGAATCGAGCTTGCGGTCCAGCAGCATCGACTCGAGCAGGTCCAGTTGGCTGGCCTGGCTCGCGAGCAGGTCATCCAGGCGATTGACCGCCAGCTTGATGTCCGGTGTCGTCGTCGGCTGGCTGAACTGCAGGGTGGAGGGACCACCCACGCCGGGTTTCCGGTCAAAGTCGAATTCGCCGTCGTCGAGCTTGCCGAGCTTGGCGATGCGTTCGCCCAGCGCGTTGAGCCGCGCCGCTTCGGCTTGCAATTCTCCGACGCGCAACGCGAGCGCGTCGGTGTTGCGGTTCATGTCCTGCCGCAAGCGCCGGACTTCAGCCTGCTGTGTCGACAGGTCGCTGCGCGCGGCGCTGAGCTGCGCCTTGACGCGGCTCGGCCCGCCGAACAGCGTTCCGGCCAGGAGACCGCCGCCAAAAAGGGCGAGCAGCAATCCGCAAACGATGCCGCCAGCCTTGATCATCGCGCTGCGATCGTCCAGACGGACGACCTTGGGCGACGAGAAAGGCCTGGCCACGATTATGATGTTCATGCGTCTGAAATTCGCCCATTTGAGATTGAGATGACCCGCACGCCCCGCCACCGCACGACCGTCACCGCCAGCCTTGCCGCACAAGCTGGTCTGGCGCCGGTTCGCGGCGATGTGCTGGCTCGACTGCGGGACAACCGCAGGCTTGCCGAAGCGTTGCAGGATGCGATGCCTCCGGCACTGGCCGGACAGGTCCGGTTCGCGACGGTGCGACAACGCACGCTCGTATTCCTAGCCGATACTCCGGCCGCCGCCTCGCGCCTGCGTCTGCTGCAGGCCGAATTGCTGGCTCGTGCGCGGCAGCTTGCCGCGATCGATGCCACCGCCGTATCGGTGAAAGTCGTCCCGCGTGAGGCGATCGAAGCGATCGCTCGCCCCCACGTGAAACCGCTTTCGGATGCCGCCCGCTCCCACCTCGCTAGCGCGGCGGCAGCCATGCAGGACCCGGAACTCCGGGCCCTCCTTGAACGTCTGGCCGGCTTGGCCTCAAACCCTGTTCCCGAGGCGGAATCTCCGCCGTGATCGTCGATGGTTCGACGACCCTCCCAAACATCGACAATTGAATTCCCGGCGAGCTAGACCGCTTGGGCCGGATGCGCGTACGAAATCGGCGCCCGTCCTGCGTCCGGGAAAGTCACTTCCTCCCAAGCAGTGCGGTCGGCGATCAGGGTCCTCAGCAACTGGTTGTTGAGTTGATGTCCCGACTTGTGTCCGAAGAACGCGCCGATGAGACTGTGCCCAAGCAGGTACAGGTCGCCAATCGCGTCCAGAATCTTGTGTTTGACGAACTCGTCCTCGTAACGCAGGCCGTCCTCGTTGAGGACGCGGTAATCGTCCAGGACGATCGCGTTGTCCATGCTGCCGCCGAGTACCAGGTTGCGCTCGCGCAGGGCCTCGATGTCGCGCATGAATCCGAACGTGCGCGCGCGACTCACTTCCTTGACGAACGAAGTGGTGGAGAAGTCGATCTCGGCGACGGAAGTCTTGCGCGTGAACACCGGATGGTCGAAATCGATGGAGAAACCGACCTTGAAACCGTCGAAAGGCTCGAACTGCGCCCAGCGGCCATCGTCTTCGACGCGGATCTTCTTGCGGATGCGGATGAATTTCTTGGCCGCGTCCTGCTCGACGATGCCGGCGGACTGCAGCAGGAACACGAAGGGACCGGCGGAACCGTCCATGATCGGGACTTCCCCCGCGGACAGGTCGACGTAGGCGTTGTCGATGCCGAGGCCCGCCATCGCCGACAGCAGGTGCTCGACTGTTGCCACCCGCACGTTGCCGTTGATCAGCGCGGTCGACATGCTGGTGTCGCCCACGTTCTCCGCGCGTGCCCGGAGTTCCACCGGTTGCGGCAGATCGACGCGACGGAAGATGATTCCGGCGTCGACGGCGGCTGGACGCAAAGTCATGTACACCTTGTCGCCGGTATGGATACCGACGCCGGTGGCGCGAATGGTGTTCTTGAGCGTGCGCTGCCTGATCATGCTGGGTTAATGGTGCGCTCGGCGCCCGTCGATGTCCGGACGGTAACATACCGTTGACGCGGCGCATACATTTGGCAACTCAATTCGCCACAATTTGTTGCTTTCCCGCAACATTAATGGGCTTCAGCTCTCAAATCCCGTGATCGAAGCGCGCCGGATTCCGAAATCGCGACGCGCATCCCTGCCTGCTCTTCGCGAATTCCCGGCATCGCCCGGCCGCATGCAGCGACCGGGCGAAGTCCGTCGGTGCCTCAGTCGGCCTGGCGACGGAGGAACGCGGGGATGTCGAGGTAATCGTCGGGGCCGGCGGTGGCTGCTGTCACTCCGCCCGACGACTCCATCCCGGAGCCCGCACCGCCACGCACGTTCACGTTGCGGAATCCTCCCGCACCCATCGGATACTCGACCGCACCCGTGGTTGCATTGCGCACCACACGGATCGGGCGCTCCACCGTGCGCTCGACGACTACCGATTCGCGCCGCTCCACGCTCGGTCGCGCCGAGGCCTGGCCGCGGTTGAGGCCCGTCGCCACGACGGTGACGCGCACGTCGTCCTGGATGTTGGGGTCGAGGGCCGTACCAATGACGATCGTGGCGTCGTCGGACGCGAGTTCCTGCACGGTCGTGCCGATTTCCTCGAACTCGCGCATCGTCAGGTTGGGACCGGCCGTGATGTTGACGAGGATGCCGCACGCGCCGGCAAGGTTGATGTCTTCGAGCAGCGGGTTCTTGATGGCGGCCTCGGCGGCAGCCAGCGCGCGGTCGTCGCCCCGGCCGATGCCGGAGCCCATCATGGCCATGCCCATCTCGCTCATGACCGTGCGGACGTCGGCGAAGTCGACGTTGATGAGGCCCGGGCGCGTGATCAGGTCCGCGATTCCCTGCACCGCGCCGAGCAACACGTCGTTGGCGGCCTTGAACGCATTGAGGAAGTTGACCTCGCGACCGAGCACCGTCAGCAGTTTCTCGTTGGGGATGATGATCAACGAGTCGACGTACTGCCCGAGCTCCTCGATGCCCTTGAGAGCAACCTGCCGGCGGCGGTTGCCCTCGAACGGGAAGGGCTTGGTCACGACGGCGACGGTGAGGATGCCCATGTCCTTGGCCAGCTGCGCGACCACCGGCGCGGCGCCGGTGCCGGTACCGCCACCCATGCCAGCGGTGATGAACACCATGTCGGCACCGTCCAGCATCTGGCAGATCTTCTCGCGGTCTTCCAGCGCGGCCTGGCGGCCGACTTCCGGATTGGCACCGGCGCCGAGCCCCTTGGTCACGCTCGAACCGAGCTGCAGCACGGTCTTCGCGGGGCAGGTGCGGATCGCCTGCGCGTCGGTGTTGGCGCAGACGAATTCCACGCCTTCGACGTTGGCCTGGAGCATGTGCGAGACGGCGTTGCCGCCGCCGCCGCCGACTCCGATGACCTTGATGACTGCGTTTTGCGCGGTGTTGTCGATGAACTCGAACATGATGCTTTCTCCTCTACAGCTGATTGTTGGATTGCCGCTGCCTTGTCTCTTATGTTTTGTCGCCGCCTCGCACTATTCCCAGACCCTTTCCTCGAACTCCGTCAGAACTCGCCCCAGAACCAGCGCTTGAGCCGCGCTCCCATCGAATCGCCGCCCTCGGAAGTCGACGCGGGCACCACGCTGCCGCCGCCGGCCTGGCTGCCGAAGATCAGCAGCCCGACGCCCGTCGCATAGATCTCGTTGCTGACGACTTCCGCCAACCCGCTCACGTGTTGGGGCAAGCCGATGCGTACCGGCATGTGGAACATTTCCTCCGCGAGCTCCACCACGCCTTCCATCTTCGAAGCGCCGCCGGTCAACACCAGACCCGCGGCGATCAGCTCCTCGTAACCCGAGCGACGCAGTTCCGCCTGCACCATCTCGAAGATTTCCTCGTAGCGTTTCTGCACGACCTCCGCGAGCATCTGCCGCGCGAGACGTCGCGGCGGACGGTCACCGACGCTCGTGACCTCGATGGTTTCTTCCGGGCGCGCGAGTTGCGCGAGCGCGCAGGCATAACGCACCTTGATTTCCTCGGCGAACGGGGTCGGCGTGCGGAATGCGAACGCGATGTCGTTGGTGACCTGGTCGCCGGCGACGCCCAGAGAAGAGGTGTGCCGGATCGCGCCCTGCGTGAACACGGCGATGTCGGTGGTGCCCGCACCGATGTCGACGAGGCAGACGCCGAGATCGCGTTCGTCCTGCGTCAGCACGGCGTGACTCGAGGCCAGTTGCGAGGCGATGAGGTCATCTACCGCGAGACCGCAGCGCGACACGCACTTGGTGATGTTCTGCGACGCGCTCATGGCGCCGGTGATGAGATGCACCCGCGCCTCGAGGCGCACGCCGCTCATGCCGATCGGATGGCGGATGCCTTCCTGGTCGTCGATCACGTATTCCTGCGGGATCACGTGCAGGATGCGCTGGTCCGCGGGCACCGGCACGGCACGCGCGTTCTCGAGCACGCGCTCGATGTCGCCCTGGGTGACCTCGCGGTCGCGGATCGCAACGTGGCCGGGCGAATTGCGGCAGGCAATGTGGCTGCCGGCGATCGACGCGTACACCGAGCGTATCTGGCAGTTCGCCATGAGACTCGCTTCCGCGACGGCGCGCTGGATTGCCTGGGTCGTCGCCTCGATGTCGACCACCACGCCACGCTTGATGCCGCGCGAAGGATGCGAACCAACGCCGATCACCTCGACCTGTTCGCCCGGCAGGTATTCGCCGACGATCGCAACTATCTTCGACGTGCCGATATCGAGTCCGACCATCAGGGCTTTTTCAGGCTTGCGGATCATGCGCGGGGAATTTCCTGGGAATTTGCAATGGCGGACAGGCGGGAGACGGCCTGCGGCGTCAACGGATCGGCGCTCGGCGATGGCGCAGGCACGACCGGGGCCTCGGCGGCGTCACCGAGGGCGGGCTGCTGCGCATCCGCCGGCGGTGCGGCCGTCGCTGGTTGCCGCAACGAAGGTGCGGCGGGCGCAGGCTGCGGCAGGGGCTGCCAAGCCACGGCGAATCCGTTCGCGTAGCGGAGGTCGGCGCGCACCATTCGACCCGACGCTGCAACCTCGAGGGGCGCCTGCACCGCCAGGAATCGCGCGAGCCGTGGTCGCGCGTCCTCGCTGCCGAGCACGATCACCGTGCCGTCGGTCAGCCGTAGCGACCAGCCGCCGCGGCGACTCATCTGCACTGCGGCCAGGTGCATGCGATGCGGTGCGAGTTGCGGCGCCGTTTCGCGAAAGAAGTCCAGCACTTCGCGTACGCGCGGGCGCGGACCCGCGAATCGAGGCAGTCCGCGCGGTGCGCTGTCGGCGGGTACGGTGAAGAGTTCACCCTGCGCGTCGACCAGTTCGCCACCCTGCCAGACCGCGGCAGCAGTGCGTTCGCGCAGTCGCACCTCGAGTACATCCGGCCAGCGCTTGCGCACGTCGACGGTGGCCACCCAGGGAAGTTGTTCGACCGCTGCGCGCACCTCGCCCAGCGGCACCGCGAAAAAACCCGGCGCGACATGCGGCCGGACCACGGCGCGCACCTGTGCGGCGCTCACATGCTCGAACGGACCCTCGATCCGGAGCTGGCGCAGCGGCCAGCGACCGACCGCGAACCAGCCCTGCATGACGCCAACGAGCGGCAGCGCGACCAGCGCCAGCGCCAGCAACCAGGCGGCACTACGCAATGCGAAAGCCGGCGACGCGCTCATGCGCGCACCGTCGGCAGGCTGGTGGCAAGGATGCGCAGGCACAGGGATGCAAAGTCGATCCCGGCGGCCGCGGCCGCCTTCGGCACCAGCGAGTGCGAGGTCATGCCCGGTGCGGTATTGACCTCGAGCAGGAAGTTGCGGCCGCGCGCGTCGCGCATCACGTCGACGCGCGCCCATCCGGTCGCGCCGCTGAGCTCGAACGCGCGCAACGCCAGCGCGCCCAGCTCGGCTTCCGCGTCGCCCTCGAGCCCGGGACACACATACTGCGTGTCCTCGGCCACGTACTTGGCGTGGTAGTCGTAGAACGGCGTCGCCGGAACGATGCGGATGCTCGGCAATGCCTGGTCGTCGAGGATCGCCACGGTCAACTCGTCGCCTTCGATGAGCTGCTCGATGAGGAGTTCGCCGTCGTACCGTGCCGCGAGTTCCACTGCCGCCTCGATATCGGCAGGCGAATGGACCCGCGTCACCCCCACGCTTGAGCCCTCGTGCGCCGGTTTGACGATGAGCGGCAGGCCGATCTCGGCGATCAGCGGCGCGAAATCGAGCCCGCGGCGAAAGGGTGCGTAGCGTGGCGTCGGCAGTCCGGCGGCGATCCACACCTGCTTGGTGCGGATCTTGTCCATGGTCAGCGCCGCGCCCAGCACGCCGGAGCCCGTATAGGGCACGCCGAATGCCTCGAGCAGTCCCTGCACGACACCGTCTTCGCCGCCACCACGCTGCCCGTGCAGGATGTTGAATACGCGGTCGCAACCACCGACCTTGAGCTCTTCGCGCAACGCGGAGATACCATCGACCGCGAAAGCATCGATGCCGTGGGTGCGCAGCGCTTCCAGCACGTTGCGACCGGAGTCGAGGGAGACCTCGCGCTCCGAAGAGGTGCCGCCGAGCAGCACCGCAACGCGGCCAAAAGTCGCTCGTGGAGTATTCGAGTTCATGCCGCAACTCCGGGCAGCGCGCGCAGCGCCGCGAGGTCCTGCGCGACGTGTCCGATGTCGCCGGCTCCGGCCAACAGCAGGAAGTCGCCGTCGTGCATCACGCGCGCCAGCGCCGCCGGCAGTTCCGTCGCGGGTCCGACCAGTACGGGTTCGACGCGGCCGCGGGCTCGGATGGCGCGCGCCAGCGCCTTGCTGTCGGCATTGGGGATTGGCGATTCGCCTGCGGCATACACGTCCGACAGCACCAGCACGTCGACCCCGGCCAGCACTTCAGCGAAGTCGTCGAGCAGGTCGCGCGTTCGCGAATAGCGGTGCGGCTGGAATCCGACCACGAGACGCCGTTCCGGCCATCCCTGTCGCACTGCGTCGAACACGGCGGCGAGCTCGCGGGGATGGTGGCCGTAGTCATCGACCATGAGCGCCTTGCCGCCGTGCACGCTGATCTCGCCGTGCAGGTTGAAGCGGCGCCCGACTCCGCCGAATTGCTTGAGGGCGCGCGCTATGGCTTGCGGATCCACGCCGAGCTGCCAGCCGATGGCTGCTGCGGCGAGCGCATTCAGCACGTTGTGGTGGCCCGGCAAATTGAGCTCGATCTCCAGGGGATGCTCTGTTTGCGGGAGGTGCAATGTAAATCGCATGCGTCCGGCGTCCGAGCGGATCGCGGTGGCGCGTACGTCCGCGCCTTCGGCGAATCCGTAGGTCATGAGCTGGCGCGGTACCGTCTGCGCCAGCGCAGCAACTTCCGGGTCGTCGATGCAGAGCACGGCGAGTCCATAGAACGGCAAGCGGTGCAGGAAGTCGGAAAAGGCCTCGCGAACCCGCGCGAAGTCGCCGCCGTAGTTCTCGAGGTGGTCGGCGTCGATGTTGGTCACCACTGCAATCAGCGGGGACAGCCGCAGGAACGACCCGTCCGACTCGTCGGCTTCCGCGACGAGATAACGCCCCGCACCCAGACGGGCGCTAGTGCCCGCCGCGAGCAACTGGCCGCCGATTACGAAGGTGGGATCGAGCCCTGCTCCAGCTAGCACGCTGGCGATGAGGCTCGTTGTCGTCGTCTTGCCATGCGTGCCCGCCACCGCGATGCCGTTGCGGAAGCGCATGAGCTCGCCGAGCATCTCCGCACGCGGCACCACGGGTATGTGCTGCTCGCGCGCGGCCAGCAGTTCGACGTTGTCGGCGCGGATGGCGCTCGACACCACCACGACATCCGCGCCATCGACCGCGGACGCCGCATGGCCGCGCGTGATCGGCACGCCGAGTGCCTCAAGCCTGCGCGTGACGCTGCTCTCGCCGCTGTCGGAGCCCGACACTTCGTATCCGAGGTTGTTCAGCACTTCGGCGATGCCGCTCATGCCGGCGCCGCCGATGCCGATGAAATGCACGCGCGAGAACGTGCGCATGACGTCCGGGTGGTGGGCCATACGGCGCAGGCTCATGCGGCGCGCTCCAGGCACAGGTCGGCGATGCGCGACGTCGCGTCCGGACGCGCCAGCGAGCGTGCACGCTGCGCCGTCGCAAGCAATTCGGGTCGCTTGCCGAGCCGGGCGCGCAGCGCAGCGCCAAGACGCTCGGCAAGGTCGCTGCCTTCGGGAACCAGTTCTGCGGCCTTCGCCTCTACGAGGTAGCGTGCGTTGGCGGTCTGGTGATCGTCGACGGCGTGCGGAAACGGCACCAGGATCGAAGGCACGCCCGCCGCAGTGATCTCGGCGAGGGTCAATGCGCCGGCGCGACAGATCGCCAGGTCCGCCCACGCGTACGCCGCTGCCATGTCGTCAATAAATTCGGTGACTTCGGCGTCGATGCCCGCGGCGGCGTACGCGTCGCGAACCGGCGATGTATTCGCGCGACCGCTCTGGTGCCGAACCTGCCATTGCGCCGGCATGCTCTCCGCCACCGCGGCCGGAACTGCCGAGTTGAGGCTGCGCGCACCTTGGCTGCCGCCCAGCACCAGCAATCGCAACGGATTGCCGCGGCCGGCGAGCCGCTGCTCGGGCGCGGCCATGGTCGCGATCTGTTCGCGCACAGGGTTGCCCGTTACTTCCTCCTGCCTGCGAACGTCGAACGTTTGCGGGAAACCGGTCAGCACGCGCCGCGCGAGCCGCGCCAGCAGCCTGTTGGTCGCGCCTGGCACTCTGTTCGCTTCGTGCACCAGCAGCGGCTTGCGCGACAACCATGCGGCAATCCCGCCAGGCGCTGCCGCATAGCCGCCGAAACTGATCACGGCACGCGGTGCCAGGTGACGCATGAGCGAGACCGCGAGCATGACTGCACGCAGCAGTCGCCAAGGCGCCGCCAGCAACGTCCCGATGCCCTTGCCGCGAACTCCGCCAAAAGGCAGGCGATGGAGTTCGATTCCGTGCGCGGGCACGAGTGTCTGTTCGATGCCTTGCATGCCGCCCAGCCACACCACGGGCACGCCGCGGGCGCGCAGCGCCTCTGCCACGGCGAGGCCTGGAAACACGTGCCCGCCGGTGCCGCCGGCGAGGATCATGACCGGGGCGCTCATGCGAGCGAGCTCGGGACGGGACGCAGCGGCGCGCGGTGCAGCGGGTTCGCCACGGCGGAGAATTCGTTCGCAGTGCCTTCAAGTGCGGGGATGCGCCACCACGAGCGATCCGGTCTCGCGGCGGCAGCGGGCGGCACGCCGCGCGACTGTTCGGGCGTCGCCACGATGGGGCCGCGATAGATGTCCTGCTGCGGAACACCGTGCAGACTTACGGCCAGCTCCGCCTCGCGGCGCGCAAGCTCGAAGCTGACGCGCAGCGCCAGGCCCATGGCGGCCACGGTCATCATGAGGCTGGAACCGCCAGAACTGATCAGCGGAAGGGTCAGGCCCTTGGTTGGCAGCACGCCGAGATTCACGCCGATCGAAACCAGTGCCTGCGTGCCAACCCACAGTGCGATGCCGAACAGGCAGTAGCCGCCAAACGCGAGTCCGCGATCGATGGCTCGGAGTCCGATCGCGAACAGGCGTCCGCACAGGAAACTGAAAAGCGCGAGCACCAGGACGACACCCAAAAGCCCAAACTCTTCCGCGATCACGGCAAGGATGAAGTCGGTGTGCGCTTCCGGCAGGTAGAAGAGCTTCTGCACGCTGCCGCCGAGGCCGACGCCGGTCCACGCGCCGCGCCCGATTGCAATGAGCGCCTGCGTGAGCTGGAAGCCGTCGTTGAACGGATCCTGCCAGGGATCAAGAAAGCTGGTGAGCCGGCGCAGGCGATACGACTCCGTGGTCGCCAGCCAGGCGAGCACCGGCAGGCCGAGTGCGCAAGGCAGCAGCAGGTGGCGCAGACGCGCCCCACCGAGCCAGACCATGCCTACCGAGATGACCAGCAGCAGCACCGCGGAGCCGAAGTCCGGTTGCAGCAGCAGCAGGCCAACCATGCCGACGGCGATGCCGAGCGGCTTCAGCAGGCCCACGAGTTCGGTCCTGACCTGGTGGCGAAAGCGCACCAGGTAGCTCGCGAGATACGCGATCAACAGCAGCTTGACCGCCTCGACCACCTGGAAGCTCGAGATGCCGAGGTTGATCCAGCGCGTCGCGCCGTTGACGCGACGACCGACACCCGGCACGAATACGAGCAGCAGCATCAGGAAGGCAATCGACAGCAACAGGCGCGCGCGCTGTTGCCAGTAGTCGAGCGGCACTGCCATGAGAACCGCCGCAAGCACGGTCCCGAGCACTAGGAACACGACGTGCCGGATGACATAGTGGAACGGGCCGACCCCCATGCCTTCGGCGATTGCACTCGAGCTCGAGGCCACCATGATCAGGCCGAAAGCAGCGAGCATGAGCGTCGCGCCGGCGAGCCAGGGATCGAATGCGCCGCGCAGCTCGTCGCGCCGCAAGGCCTGCAGAGGACGGCGCAGGTCGAAGTCGGCGAAGGCCATCAACGCACCTTCAGCGTGGCGAGGCCGAGCAGCACCAGCATGACGCTGATGATCCAGAAGCGCACGATCACGCGCGGCTCGGGCCAGCCCTTGAGCTCGTAGTGATGGTGCAGTGGAGCCATGCGGAAAATGCGCTTGCCGGTGAGCTTGAACGAGGCGACCTGGAGGATCACCGACAGTGTCTCGACCACGAAGATGCCGCCCATCAAGACCAGCACCAGTTCCTGACGCACGATCACCGCGATCGCGCCGAGCACCGCGCCCACGGCAAGCGCGCCGACATCGCCCATGAACACCATCGCCGGATACGCGTTGAACCAGAGGAATCCGAGTCCGGCGCCACCGAGGGCGCCGCAGATGATGGTCAGCTCGCCCGCGCCCGCGATGTAGGGCACATAGAGATACTTGGCGAACTCGACGTTACCGGCGGCGTAGGCAAACGCGCCCAGTGCGGCGGCGACCAGCACTGTCGGCATGATCGCGAGTCCGTCGAGCCCGTCGGTGAGGTTGACGGCGTTGGAGAATCCGACGATCCAGAAATACGCCACCACCACGATTCCCGCCCCCAGCGGAATCGTCCACTGCTTGAAGACCGGAAAGATGAACTCCGTGGCCTGGGGCGACTCGGCGGACCAGTAGATCCACAGTCCGGCGACGAGTCCGGCGATCGACTGCAGCAGGTACTTCCAGCGCGCAGGCAATCCGCGGGAGTCGCGCAGCACCAGCTTGCGATAGTCGTCGACCCAGCCGATGCCGCCGAATGCGACGAGCACGAACAACACGATCCAGACATGGCGGTTGCCGAGATCCGCCCACAGCAGTGTCGAGATCGCGACCGCGAACAGGATGAGCGCCCCGCCCATCGTAGGTGTGCCCGCCTTGGAGAAATGCGACTCCGGTCCGTCGCTGCGGACGGTCTGACCGATCTTGTAGTGCGCGAGCCGGCGGATCATCGACGGTCCGATCACCCAGGACACCACCAGTGCAGTGAGCGCGGCGAGGATCGTGCGCAGCGTCAGGTACTGGAACAGGTTGAGCCCAGGGAAATACGGCTGCAGCCAGCGGACGAGCTCAAGCAGCATGGGTGCCCGCCTCCCGTGCGGCTTCCCGGGTCAATGCGAGCACCACGCGCTCCATCGACGATCCGCGCGAGCCCTTGACCAGAACCACCGCGCCGGGATGGATCGCGCCGCGCAGCGCTTCAATGAGTGCCGCCTGGTCATCGAACGCGTGGCCGCCGAGCCCGAACGCATGGGCGGCTTCGCCGGCCAGTTCGCCGACCGCGAACAGGCGCTCGATGCCGGCCGCGCGCGCCAGCGCCCCGCATTCGCGGTGCAGGGAAACGGCTTGCGCGCCGAGCTCGCGCATGTCGCCAAGTACCAGCCAGCGCTCGCCCGCGCTGCGCGCCAGCAACTCGATTGCCGCGGCGGTGGATCCTGGATTGGCGTTGTAGCTGTCGTCGATCAGCTGCGCGCCGTTGGCCAGGGCGATGCGCATCAGCCGGCCCGCGACCGCCGGCGCGAGTCCTAGCCCCTCGACGATGGCCTTGAGCGGCGCACCGGCACTCGCAGCCAACGCTGCAGCCGCCAGCGCGTTGGACACGTTATGCAGGCCGGGCAAGGGCAGTCGCAGCGGCGCCTCGCCGAGCGGCGTGACCAGGGTGAAGTGACTGACGTCGCCGTCGGCGCGGATGTCGCGGGCGGAGAACTCGGCCGCGTTGCGGATGCCGAAGTGCACGCGCTTCAACGCACCGCTGCGCTGCTCCAGCAAATCCGCGAACCCGTCGTCGGCGTTGATCACGGCCACGCCCTGCGCAGGCAGGGCCGCGTACAACGCGCCTTTGGTCTCCGCCACGCCTGCGAGCGATCCCATGCACTCGAGGTGCGCCGGGGCGATGTTGTTGACCAGCCCGATCGACGGCTGCGCGATCATCGCGAGCTGCTCGATGTCGCCCGGTTTGCCGGCACCCATCTCCAGGACCAGAAACTCGCAGTCGAGCGGTGCGGCGAGGAGCGACAACGGCAGGCCGATTTCGTTGTTGAGATTGCCGAGGTTGACGTGCGTGCGGCCGCAGCGTCCGAGGATGGCGGCAGTGAGAGTCTTGACGGTGGTCTTGCCATTGCTGCCGGTCACGCCGATCACGCGGGCATCGAGGCGTTTGCGTTGCCACGTCGCGAGGCGCCCAAGGGCGAGTTCGGTGTCGGCGACGACCATCTGCGGCAGCGCAGCGTTGTCGGGTTCCATCACCAGCGCCGCGGAGGCTCCGCGCGCGCGCGCTTCGTCGAGCAGCTGGTGCGCGTCCATGCGCGCACCGCGCAAGGCGACGAAGAGATTGCCGGGTTGCAGCGTGCGGGTGTCGATTGACACGCCGCGGAACCGCACGTCCTCGTCGATCAGGCGGCCGTCGAGCGCGGTCACGATGTCGCGCAGGCTGGCCTCGATCATGGCCACGCCTCCAGTGCCGCTCGCGCCACCGCCTGGTCGTCGAAAGGCCGGCGCGTGCCCGCGGCCTCCTGGTACGTTTCATGACCCTTGCCGGCGACCAGTACGCCATCGTCGGCACGGGCCGCC